>NZ_JBFALJ010000018.1:0-187112 GCF_040660195.1 Streptomyces sp. NPDC050147
AGCTGTTCGAGGACCTCCGCGCAGACGCCGAGGGCCAGCTTGGGCGCGGGCTCGCCGGGGAACGCGTCGTACACCGCGTCGAAGCCGGCCCCTCCTTCTCTCGTCATGCGTCACGTGCTGCCGTGCGGGCGCAGCGACGGCGGGGTCCGGATGCCGTGTTCGTGGCGCAGCGCGGAGAGCGCGGCCAGGTAGCCGGACATTCCGTGCACGCTGGGGCCCGGTGGCGTGGAGGCCGAGCACAGATACAGGCCGGGCACCGGGACCTTGTACGGGTCCCACTTCGCGGCGGGGCGCAGCAGCGATTGGCGCAGGGTCATGGCTCCGGCGCCGATGTCGCCGCCGACGTAGTTGGGGTTGTACGTCTCGTAATCGGCGGCGCTCACGCCGCGCGCGGCGACGACGGTGTCACCGAAGCCGGGTGCGTACTGCTCGATGCGGCGACGGACGAGGTCGACGGGGTCTCGCCGGTCGCCGTGCGGAACGTGGGCGTAGGCCCAGACGGGACGTCTGCCGCCGACCGCCCGACCGGGGTCGGTCGCGGCGGGATCGACGAGGAGCACGAACGGCTCGGGGTCCTGGGTGCCGCGTACGGCCGCGGATTCCGTACGGAACATGTCGGCGCGGGTGCCGCCGAGGTGGACGGTGCCCGCCCGGCCGGTCTCCGGGTCGGCCCACGGGATGGGTCCGGACACCAGGAAGTCGACCTTGGACGCCCCGGGCCCGTACCGGAAACGTTCCAGGGACCGGCGGTAGCGCGCGGGCAGTCGGTCACCGGCGATCTCCAGGAGCCCCTTGGGGCTGGTGTCGAGCAACACCAGGGGTACGTCTCCGAGTTCGCCGAGGTCCTTGATGGGTGTGCCGGTGTGGATGCGGCCGCCGTGCGCGGCGATGTCCGCGGCGAGGGCGTCGGCGATGCGGGCGCTGCCGCCCCTGGGCAGGGGCCATCCCGTGGTGTGCGCCAGGTGGCCCAGGAGCAGGGCGACGGCACCGGCGGCCAGCGAGGGGAGTCTGCCGACGGCGTGCGCGGCGACACCCGTGAGCAGGGCGCGAGCCCGTTCGGTGCGGAAAGGCAGCCTGGTGGCGTGGGCGAGGACCCTGGGCGCCAGGAGGAGCGGCGCCGCCAGGTCGTTCGGGATGCCGCGCTGGCCGGAGAGGATCAGGTCGACAACGCCCTGGCTGTGTGCGGCGAGCGGCGTCATGAGCCGCCGCCAGCGTTCGCCGTCCGCGCCGAGTCCGGCGCTCGTCTCGGCGAGGCCGCGGTGGGCGAGGACGGTGTCCTCGCCCAGCAGCGGATGGGCGTAGGGGATCTCCGGCTGGAGCAGGTCGACGCCGCGCGCGGGCAGGTCGAACTCCCGGAAGAACCGGGACGCGGCCGCCATGGGGTGCACTGCGGCACAGATGTCGTGCACGACGTCGGAGTCGAAGAGCGGCTCGGTGCGCAGACCGCCCCCGAGTGTGTCGTGCCCCTCGTACAGCTCGACGCTGAGCCCCGCCCGTAGAAGCGTCACAGCGGCGGCGAGCCCATTGGGGCCCGTACCGACGATCACCGCATCCGGCATGGGATGCCCCTCTTCCTGGTCTCACGGAAGGCTCGTACGGGAGTCTCCGTCGGTCACCTGCAGTGGATACAAGCAGCACTCGAAAGTCCTCGTCATGGTGCAGATCACATCGACAAGCGGAGTTGCCCGTTCTGAACGTCTGACATGCGTCACGGCTCCGACATGACGGATGCCACCCTGGTCCATGTCGCAGTTGCCGCCCTGACCTGCGAATTCGCCGCGGAGATCGGTGCCGCGGACGCTGCGGACGCAGAAGATGTGACGGACACCACGCCGGTCAGATCCAGCCTTGCCGACGCGCGACATGGGCGGCCTCATGCCGGTTCGCCGCCTCCAGCTTGCCGGCGATCTTCGAAAGGTAGTTGCGTACGGTCCCGGGCGACAGGACCGCGCGCCTTGCCACCGTGTCTATGGGCGCCCCGTCCGCCGAGAGCGCCAGGATGTCCGTCTCGCGCCGGGTCAGCGGGGACGCCCCCACCGACATCGCCTTGGCGGCCATCTCCGGATCGACATAGCGGGCGCCCCGATGAATCGTCCTGACGATGACGGCCAGTTCTCTCGCGGACGTCGTCTTCGGTACGAAACCCCAGGCTCCCGCCGACAGCGCCGAGGCGAGATATCCGGGCGCCGTGTGGGAGGTGACCACGACGCACCGTATGGAAGGCTGGGCGTGCCGCAGATCTCGGATGACGCTGATGCCGCCCTTGTCGGGCATGCTCAAGTCCAGTACGCAGACGTCCGGGACGAGCTTCCTCGCCATCTCGGACGCCGCCACCCCACCTGTCGCCTCACCGATCACTTCCAGGTCCTCCTCCGCCGCCAACAACGCGGACAGCGCCCCCAGGATCATCTTCTCGTCATCGGCCAGAAGAACTCGGATCCGCACGCCTCACACCTCTCGCGCAAGGGGAACAGTGACCAGGAGGCAGTAGGCGCCGTGCGGCTGAGTGCCGTGCTCCAGGCGTCCTCCCAGCGGTGTGACGCGCCGCCTCAGCCCGTTCATGCCCGTACCGAGCTCCGTTTCCTGGCCCTGCAGGTCACGCACGCCGTCGTTCTCCACCCGCAGGACGCACTCCCTCCCCTCCCCCACACCGGACAGGGCCAGCGTGATCGTGCAGGCAGTGGCCTCGGACGCGTGCCACACGACGTTCGTGGCCGCTTCCCGTACGGCCCAGCCGAGGACCTCCCGCACCTCGCGGGGCACGTGCGGGCCGCAGCCCTCGTCGATCACGTCGCACCGGATGCCGAAGGCCTGGAGCAGGGAGCGTGCGCCCTCCAGCTCGTCGTCGAGTGACGCGGTACGTACGGCGTTGACCACCGCCCGCAGCTCACTCTGTGACGCCCTCGCCAACACCTGCACCTCCTCCATTTCCCGCAACTCACCTGTACGGGCGACGAGTTCGGACTTCAGAGCGATGACGGCCAGGTGCCGCCCCAGCGTGTCGTGCAGATCGTGGGACATCCGCAGCCGCTCCTCGGCCACCGCGTGCAGGGCGGCCACGTCCGCGGCCGCCCCCAGCCGGGAGATGACGGAGACGGGTCGCATCACGCCGCGGACGGCGATGATGATGGTCAGGAAGATCCCCCCGGCGACCAGCGCCGAGGTCACCGGACCGGGGCTGACGGCGGCGGCCACCACGAGGCACGTGGAGCCGGTGACCAGTTGGACGCGCAGCGACAACTCGGCCGCCGCGACGGCCGCGGGCACGACGGCCATCGCGGAGAGCGGGACGACCTCCGCCCGCGTGAAGGCACCGGTGTAGGGGAGGAGCCAGAGGCCGGCCAACCAGACGAAGGTGGGGGCGAGCAGGGCGAGCGGTGGGACCGGGTAGCGGCTTCCGGTGCACACCGGACGCAGCAGAGCCCCCAGGTGAAGGGCGTACAGGACCGATACGAGCCCGAGGACGGGGTGTGGATCGGGCATTTCCGCGATCAGGACGAAGACCAGGAGGGGCACGGTCAGGCAGATGGTGAGTCCCCGCCGGGTGCGCCTCGCGAACCTTTCGGCATCCTGGCGTGTGGTGTGCCACTGCGTGGGTTCCAGCGGAGCCCGACGCGCATCCCGGTCAGGGAGCGGGGCGGGTGCGAAGGACGGGTACGGCCAGGACTCGGGCGTGGGGGGCAAGTCGAGCCTCACAAGGTAGGTGCATCACGCAGGTAGAATTCGGGCCTCGTCGGGCCGGCCGGCGCAAGGCGGTTGGCCGTTCACGTTCTTGAGGCAGGCGGGGAGATGGGGGCGCCCGACCCGCGGGGGCGCCAACCCCTCAGGTCGACTGATCAGCTCGGCCGCGAGGACGGAACGGGCCTCACCCTGACGGGCGGTGGCACATCCGGGGTCCGTGTTCCGCCCGGTCAGGAGCGCATCAGAGAGGGCACGCACCCGCTGAGGGGTCGGCATCCGGAGCCGACGTGATCAATGGCCCCCGCATGAGGGGCGCCTGCCGTGGGGGGCATCGCGACTCACGGACCATCGGGCCGGCGCAGTGGGCACGGGCGCCCGGCTCAGAGGGATTTCCGCGTCCGGGGCGAACACCCGCCGTGCGCACGGTCGTTGGAGGACGCCACGCCACGACGGGCCGTCACATCTCCCCTGCCGGGCGGCGCGGCGAGCCGCGGGCGCACCCGGGTGTCGGGCGGCGCGAGATGCGCGCCTCTCGGCACATGAAGCCGGTAAGTAGACATAAGAATCCCCCTGAACATGCCGTGCTGGAGGTGCATCCGCCCGATCTGCCGTTCGCACCGAATCCTCACTGGCCACGCTCACAAGTGTCAACTATTAATGGCACCCTCATGGAGCTCTCCAAGGCCCGCCCGGCATCGGGCAGTTCTTCCCGATAGGAGGGAGCCGCCATGTCAAGCGGTTGGAGGGCCTCTAGACTCCCCTGACCCCCCACGCCCTGGGCAGACAAGGAGCTTGGTTGTGAGTGACAGTGGTGACGAGCTGGCTCAGCGCGTGTCGGAGCGTCTGGAGCATCTGTTCCAGAACGTCGTACCCGCCCGGCTGGGCCGGCCATGGACGAATCAGGAAGTCTCCGAGGCCACGGGCGTGGCAGTGGCCCGGATCGCCGGCCTTCGCAGCGGGCGACCGCTCGAACCCCTGCACCGCGACCCTCCGCAGGAGCACATCTCCGCGCGCTTCACCGACCGCCTCAACCACCTGTTGGCACAGCGCGTCGACGAGCACGGGCAGCGCTATTCGCTGCGCGCGGCGGCCAGGGCCTCGGGGATGTCGTCGACGTATCTCGACAAGCTGCTGGAAGGCCACAGCCAGCCCACGCTGTCGAAGCTGGCGCCGCTGGCCGCCTTCCTCCGGGTCGGCATCGACGCCCTCCTGACCGATGATCTTGGCTCCATCGCCCACCACTTCGGCGTCCGCAGAGAAGCCCTCACCTACGACAGCAGCGAGCCGGTGGCCATCGAACTCGAGGACACCCTCAAGGCCCTGGCCGCCTACCGCCGCATCTCCCACAGTCCCGCCGCCGCGCAGGTCGCGTTCCGCATGGCCGGCCTTCCCCCGGGGCAGGCGTCAGAGGTCGCGGCCGCGATCGAGAGCCTGCTCGCGGACCCGCCCGCGCACGACACCGCCTCATAGCCCCGGCACCGCCGGCATCGCACTGGCAAACAGGCTGACCGGCCATAAAAGCCGTTCCCCGTGCCCAAGATTTCGCCCCCGTGCCTAAGTCCAGGCAAGTGGTCATAAGATCACTCGCACGTGGTCCTGACCAGACCACGAGCGTCCAGACACTACGGGGGGCACCATGCGAATCGGCCGTGAGCGGCGGCGCGCAATACGACTCATTCGGGAACTCGATCTCCCGGAATTGCCCGTGCTAAAGGATGTTGTCGATGCGGTGGCACGAGCACGGGACAGACCGGTCGAGGTCACCTATCGCCGGCTTCCCTCCGGTCTCAACGGATTCTGCGCGCAGTTGGCCCACCGCGATGTCATCGTCATCGGCGACAGTGCCTCACCTCTGAACAGAATCCTGACCGGTTGCCATGAGCTCGTGCACCTGTGGCGCGGACACACTCCTGAGCAAGGCGCCCTGTTCGACAGCGCCACCGTGCGCACGCTGCTGCCCGGGATCCGTCCGGACGTCGTCCGCGGGGTCCTCATGGGGCGCTCCCACTACGGGTCTCCGCTGGAACGGGAGGCGGAGGTGGTGGCCACCCAGTTGGTCACCATGCTGGATCTGCGGGCGGATCAGATCGGCAACGCTCGGCTCGCGGCCTCTTTGGCCCATCGCAGAACCGGTGTCTGATGACGGTCCTCAACACCGTCTACGTCACCCTCTACTTTCTCCTCAGTGGCCTGTCGGTCATGACGGCGGCCAGCAAGATGCTCGCGCTGCGCAACCACGCCTCCCGCTCGCTGAGCGTCCTCGCCTGGGGAACCCTGCTGGCTGCCGGTTCCTTTCTGCTCATGTACCCGGCCGTCTACCGCCGGCTCGGAGCCGTCTCCGGCATCCCCACGCTCGCCACCCTGCTGATCTACCTGTGCATCTTCGGCTTCGCCATCAACTCGCACGTTCTGGTGCGGCTCTGGAGTCAGGACCACGACGGCTTCCCCCGCCCAAGGCCGCGCCGACCGGTGCGCCCGGCCACGCTGTACCCGCCGCTCGGCATCGCCATGGCCGCGCTCTACTTCATGGTTGCCTTCCGATACCCGCGGGACTTGGGGGCGGAGCGCATCACCGTCGACACCCACCCCCTGGTGGTGTGCTTCTTCGCCACCACCTGGGTGGCCATCGCCGCTCCCCTCCTTGCCACCGCCCACCACTGCAGCAAGATCCGCCAGGTCCGCCAGGTCCGCCAGTACGAGCGTCCCTCCATCAACCGCGGCCTGCGCGCGGTTCAGATCGGGGCGCTCCTCCTGGGTTCCTCGTTCGCGCTCAAGCTCCCGCCGCTGACGGCCAGTTCCTTCGGCGCCCACCACATCGACGTACTCCACCTCGGCGCGCCCCTCCTGAGCGGCGCCGGCACCCTTCTCATGCAGTACGGCTACCTGGCACCAGCGCTGGACGCCTGGATCGAGGAGCGCCGCGACTTCCGCACACTGCACCCCCTGTGGGAACTGACCATGCAGGCCGGCGATCCACGCCTGGCACTCGCTCCCCCAGGCCCCCTCACGGAGAAGCTCGCCCTCAACGTCACGAAGTGGTATCTGCCCCGCCGCATCATGGAGATCTCCGACGCCATCCACGCCCTCCACCCCTGGATGCGACCCGGGCCCGCGGAGCGCGTCCTGCGGTCGGCTCCCTCCACCACCGCCCAGCCGGACCTCACCGCCGCATGCGCGGCCGCCATGCTCATCGATGCCATCACCCGCAAACGGCAGGGCGTTCCACCCCGGCCTGCCACCCCCACGGCTCCCCTGCCCTCGGTCCCACCGGCGGAGGAACGAGCCCACCTGGTCCGCGTGGCCACCGCACTCCAGCACCCCGACGGCCGGTGGTCACTTCGGTCCGCCGGCCGGCAGCCCGCGCCGTAGCCGCCGCTCATGCACGAGGCGGCCCACCAGCGCCCCGCCGTAGACGACGAAGCCCACCCCCACCAGCCAGGACTGCAGGATCAGCACGGTGCCGAACGGGCCGTACGTCACCGCGCTCGACGCGATCAGCGGAGAGAAGACGAACTGCGAGAAGATCCGCAGCCCGAGCAGCCCCAAGGCGGTCGCGGCGGCCCCGGGGGCCAGGGCACGCCAGCGGATACGGCCGCAGAGGAGCATCCGCTGCGACCACCAGAAGAAGAGGAACACCCCGATGGTGTCGGCCGCGGCGACGAGGGCGGTCTCGGCGGCGGACGACTCCTCCGGTGAGGGCGTGGTGACGAAGAGCAGCAGAACGAAGACCAGCACGGCCAGCCAGACGACGTGGCGCCACATGGTGTGCCAGCGTGCCGACGGCAGGTCCCAGACGCGTTCGTAGCCGGTCTGTACGGCTGATCCGAAGGTCACGCCGAACGCCGCGAGGGCGGCGAGGCCGAGCGCCGTGGTCCGCCGCAACGCCTGTCCCGGAGCGCCGAAGAGTCTTTCGATCTCCTCCTCCGGCACCTCGGACACCCCGAGCCCCTGCACCAGCCATCGGGCGAAGCCCTCTCCCCTCCCGAGGTCGGCCGCGGCGACGACGACCAGGAGGGGCACGAGGGTGAGGAAGCTGAGCGCCGCGAAGCCCATGGCTCGGTGCATCAGCTCCATCTCACGGCCGCGGTTCCAGACCAGCCCGACGAGCGGGGAGGTCAGCAGGCGGCGATGGAGGCGCGGGGGCCGGTTCCTGTGGTGCGCGGAGGCGCCGTGGTCCGGCGGCTCACCAGGTGCTGGGGGCATGTCCGATCGCATTCCCGCAATCGCCGCGGAGCCCGTCCCGCGTTCCGCCGAACGGGCCCCTGGCCGAGGCGTCCGCCGTCCCCCGTCCAGGCGTACGCGCTCGCCCGGAACACCTGGATCACTTGCATTACCCCTGGTCGTCCCATAGTCCCCCGTGGCGGCGATGCGCCGGTGTGAGCCCTTGCGTGAAGTACTTGTCGTAGTACTCGTTCTCCACGTGGTGGGCCTGCAGCCAGACTCCGGGGACGTGGATCGCGTCCGTGTGTGCGGGGAAGCGGCGGTGGGTGCGCAGGATGTACGTGCAGATGTCGCGGGCGCACTCGATCACCCGCTCCTCGTACTCGCTCGCCTCGGCGAGGTAGCGCCGGCCGTAGTCCTCCCGGTAGATGCGGGTGAAGACGTCCTTGTCGCCGTAGACGCCTCCCGGGCCGAACTTCTCGTGGATCACCGCGTCCACCGCGTCGGACATCGACGCGAAGGCGGGTGGGCAGGTCGCGGAGATCAGTTGCTCGCCGTCCGGCGCCTTCAGGCCCACCGGATGTGAGCGCACGTTGGCGTACTTGGGGAGCGGGATGTGCCAGCGCCACACGTCGGCGGGGCGCCAGCGCGGGGTGACGAAGGTGAAGCCGAGCATCCTGCCGTAGGCGCGGGAGAACTTCGGGTCTCCCAGGGCGATCTGGGGGTTGATGGAGGCATGGATCCAGGCGCCGAGGCCCATCGCGTCCGCGACGAGCATCAGGTTCTGGAGCAGCAGGTCCGCCTCGATCTGGGTGCGGAGCGGGCCAAGGGCACCCAGCGGCAGCTTCAGCTTCTCGTTCAGGAAGCCGTTCTTGATCCACTTCTTCACGCCCGCGGGACGGTAGAAGTTCCGGTCGTCCACCAGCGTGGGCCGTGCCCCGTCCGGCTGGGTGAGCAGGTACATCAGGGCGTTGATGTACTGGTGGGACAGGTCCACCACCGGGAAGAGCACCGTCGTGCCCGGCAGGTTGGACAGGAAGCGGTTCGAGTCCAGGTAGGCCGGGAAGTCCCGCATGCCCTCCGCCACGTCCAGACGGTGGTCGAGGACCTTGACCTTGGCTTCCCGTGCGCGGGCCGTCAGTGTCGCGTCGTCGAAGGGTTCCTCCGGTGCCGGCGGCAGCTTCCTCAGGTAGTACGTGCCGGTGTCGTTGATCAGGAAGAAGTGCGTGCCCTGCGCGTTGTCGGGGCTGCCCGCGGTGCGCCCCGCCATGGTCAGGTTCGGCTTCGCCATGATCGGTTTGCCGTTGCGCGGGTCCTCGAAGGGGCGGTCGGGCATGGTCAGACCCGTGCAGCCGGTGAGGGCTATCAGGACCGCTTCCTCCAGCTCGGTCAGCGGCTGCGGGGGGTCCTTGGAGACGTAACTCATCGATCCGGCGGGGACGGTGGCGCCGCGGCTCACCCGGTGGGTGCGGCGGCGCCAGACCGTCTCCAGGAGGGGGCGTACGAAGAGGTCGGCGAGCCCGGGGTGGTGGCCGTTCTCCCGGCCGCCGGATCCGGCCTCACTCGGTGGCATCGCTGCCTCCGTCCCGCACCGGCTTGACCTGCCGCCACGGCGCGAACGCGCTCGCGTCCCGCGGCAGCAGACCCGAGAGCTCCGGGGCGTGCCGCTGGATCACGGACTTCATGCCGCTCTTCTCGACCCATTCGATGCCGAGCGGCGTGTAGATCTCGGGGCGGTAGTCGACGGTCAGGAAGCGGTCGCTCTGCAGGCGCCGCGTGGCCATCAGGATGAAGACGCGGAAGGCGGTGTCGCTGAAGCCGAAGCCGGTGGGCGGGTTCTCGGCGAACAGGCCGACCACGGTGTCGATCTCGTCGACGGAGCTGTAGACGTCCTTGAGGCGCGCGACGGTCTCGGGATCCTGGCTCAGCTCCTCGAAGCGGCGGATGCGCGGCTTGTGCAGACCCGCGCGGAAGTCGTTGTAGCGCGGCACGCCCCGCCTGCGGGTCCGGACGAGGTCGACGACCGACAGGTCGATGATCTCGCCGTCGCGCTCGAAGCGCTGCAGTGCGCGCGGGAAGTTGTTCAGGGTGATCGCGCCGGGGTGGGCGATGCCCAGCGAGTAGAGGGTGTCGGCCAGGCCCGTCTTGCGGATGGCGGCCTCCGCCGCGCCGCCCTGGATGTCCTGGAAGGTCAGGCTCTCCAGACGCTGCCCGAAGTGGTGCTCGCGCATCACGTAGTCGTCGGGGATCAGCGGGTGCATCCGGTAGACGGTGACGAAGTCCTCGGTGAGGGAGTACGGCGCCGCGTGGTGGTCCGGCAGCGTCTTGGGGATGCCGGTCAGCGAGTGGGATTCCAGGAGCCACAGGCCGAGTTTGTTCAGCCAGTTGTCCGGCGGGCCCTCCCAGTTGGTGCGCAGGCCGAGGTCCATGGCTTCGGTGGCGAGGATCGCCGGTGTCCACTCCACCGTGTGGATCTTGGCGATGAGGGCGGAGACGACCAGACGCGCCGTGTGGTAGATGCTGTCCTCGCTCATCGCGGGGTACTCGCGGCGCAGGGCCGCGCAGACGGCGTTGTGTTCGCGGGCGAAGAGGGTGTGCATCGCGCTGAGGCCGAGCCACCAGCTCTCGTTGAAGCCGGTGAGCGGGATGCCGTTCTGGCCGGTGGGCAGGTGGCCGTCCTCCAGGCGCAGGTCGGCGCTGCCGCCCGCCTCGCGCAGGAACTTCGCGGTCCGCTCGTCCGCGCCGTACACCTCGGAACCGTCCCACCAGTGGGACGCGGTGTTGGCGAAGAGGATCGGCGGCTGGTTGCCGGGGAGCTGGACGCCCTCGTCCTCGGCGAAGCGCATGACGTTCTCGGGCGGCCCGCCGGGGGTGTTGTGCCAGGTGCTGCCGGGCGGCAGCGGGACTTCGACGGCCTTGCCGCCGACGGGGTGGCGGCGGTGGTTGACCCAGTCGTGGACCTGGAACTGGATCCAGGCGGCGGCCAGGATGTTGAGCGAGGTCGCGGGCACGAAGGTGTCGCGCTGCAAGAGCGTGCGGCTGACGGTGACCGGGTTCGGGGTGTCGAAGAGGTCGGGCCGGTAGTCCGGCTTGAGATTGCGTCCGAAGGCCGCGCCCACGGCGCCCATGGAGGGCGCGGAGAGGTCGTTGTACGTCCCGTCGTACGACCGGGCCGTGCGCAGCCGCTCGTCGACCGGCGGCGGCACGCGGACGGCCTTCGGGGGCGCCTCGTGGACGTCGGTGTCGATGAGGTTGAGGCGCCGGAGCGCCTTGCGCAGGAAGACCAGGTTCAGCAGGCTCGCCGTCAACGGCAGCCTGTGCCACGGCACATAGCGGTTGAGGGCGGCGAAGAACCTGCCGACCGGGATACCGAGGACGGTGTTGCGCAGCGGCTCCTCGGTGGTGAAGCGCAGGCCTTGGCGGTGGGCCGCGCTCGCTTCGTACGCGGCCTTGCGGGCGCGGTTGAGATTGCCGAGGGGGCGGAACTCGTCGGTGGTGTACCAGGGGTTGAAGGCGAGCTCCTCGACCCGGCCCGCCGCCGCCTGCGCCTCTGCGGTGGCCACGTCCTGGCTGGGCACGGTGAGGCGGGCGACGGGCACCGCGGGCGCGACGGTGTCCTTCCACTCCACGGAGCCGTCCTCGATGGGCGTGCGCTGCTCGTCCACGTACCGCTGCACGCACAGGTCGAAGGCGACGTCGGACGTGATGAGGCGGTGTGCGAGCTCGCGGTGCAGGAAGCCGGGGTCGCGGCGCTCGGGCTTCGGCTCGGGGGCGCTGCCCACGACGGGGCGCAGGAGGTAGCGGACGGGGCCCGCGTCGCCCCAGAGGATGGCGCCGCGGCTCCAGTACGTCTCCTTGGCGAGGCTGTCGACCTTGTGCCGGGTGGCGGCCTGGATGTTGCGCCGCATCCGGGTGGCGGTGGAGAGACCGACGGCCAGCGGGAGTTTCACGAACAGGCCGAAGGCCTTCTGCAGCGTGGTGTTCGCGCCCGCCATGGCCTTGGCGAAGGCCACGAACTCGCGGGCGTCGCGGGCGTGCGACACCGGGAAGTTGGTGGCCATCAGGTCGTGGCTCTCCTCGGCGGACACCGTCACGCGCAGGGCGACACCGCGCAGATCGGCCACGGCGTCGGGCTGCCGGGTGCCGCTGGCGTTGGAGAGCCGCACGGTCGCCGCGTACTCGGCCCCCGGCTGGGCGAAGCCGCCGCGCAGGGCCTCGGGGAGGTCCTGGCGGAAGGTGAGGCGGGCGTTCTCCACGCCGAGCGCGGGTTTCGCGTGCTGGGTGCGCGCGAGGGAACCGGCGTCGCTGGTGCGCCGGTTCTTCGCCTGGATCTTCATGATCTCGTGGGCCAGGCGCTCGAAGAGGCGGTGCTCCGCCTCGGGGCTGCCGCCCACGTATCGCTCGTAGGTCTGCTCGTACTGTCCGGTGTCGGCCATCAGGCGCTTCCTTCGCAGCAGGCGTACGGGACGGGGCTGGGACAGGACCTGGAGCCCTGTGCGACGACAGGGCTCTAGGACGCTACTGGCGGCACCGGACGGCCACAGCGCGGGTTCCCGCCTATGTGCTGGGCACGGTCCGGGCGTCGAACAGGCAGACGGGCGGCGGTATTTGGGCATGTCGGGCGCCCGGGGGCGGGCGTGGGACGCGGCGCGGGTGATCGTCCGGCTGCCCCTCTGGGGACTTCTCTCACAGCGACCCCAGGAGCGGGGCACGCCGGTGGCCGGTCGTGATGGGTGGGCGCGCGCCTCGCGGGCCGTACGCAGGCGGGCCTGCCGCTAGTCGATGAACGCTCCGTCGACGTACACCCAGGCCCCGTCGAGGCGCTCGAAGCGGCTCCGCTCGTGCAGCGCGTCGGGGCGGCCACCGTCGGTGTAGCGGGCCCGGAACTCGACCGTGCCGGTGGTGTGGAACGCCGTCCCGTCGGTCGTGTCCAGGATCTCCAGGCCGACCCAGCGCATGCCCGGGTCGAACTCGACGCGGGGCGGCCGGGTACGGGGGTGCCAGGTGCGCAGGAGGTACGCCTCGTCCCGGACGGCGAAGGCGCAGTACCGGGAGCGCATCAGCTCCTCGGGAACGGCTGCGACGGCTTCACCCTTGTGCAGCCGTCCGCAGCACTTCTCGTACGGCTCGGGGTGGCCGCAGGGGCACGTGGTCTGGGAGTGGGGGGCACGTCGGGACATGCCGACCATTGTCCCCGACGCTACGGGGCGAGAATGTCCAGCTCGTGCAGTGCTCCCACCGCGATCTCCCGCGTCAGCTCCTCCGCGCGCGCCGGATCGCCCTCCCGCACCGCCTCCGCGAGCCTGACGTGCAGGGTGACCGCCGCCGGGTCCGGGTCCTCGAACATGACCTGGTGGTGGGTGCGGCCCGCCAGGACCTCCGCGACGACGTCGCCGAGGCGGGCGAACATTTCGTTGCCCGACGCGTTCAGGATGATCCGGTGGAAGTTGATGTCGTGGAAGAGGTAGCCCTCGAGCTGCTGGCCCCGCGAGGTGGCGACCATGCCGAGGGCGCATTCGGTGAGGGCCGCGCACTGTTCGGGGGTGGCGTGCTGGGCGGCGAGCCCGGCGGCTGCCGGTTCGATCGCCGAGCGCAGGACCGTGAGGGAGCGCAGCTGGCGCGGCCGGTCCGCGCCGGCCAGACGCCACCGGATGACCTGGGGGTCGTAGACGTTCCACTCCGCGGTGGGCCGTACCGTCACGCCGACCCGGCGCCGGGACTCGACCAGGTGCATCGACTCCAGGACCCGCACCGCTTCGCGCACGACGGAGCGTGACACCTCGAAGCGCTGGGCCAGCTCGTCCGTGCGCAACACGCTGCCCGGCGGGTACTCGCCCCCGGTGATGGCGGGCCCGAGGCTTTCCAGTACGCGAGCGTGCAGCCCACGGGCCTGATCGGTCATGTCGTCAGGGTATGTGGGGAACCTCGGGAACAAAAAGTCAGACTTTTGTGTCACAGACTCTTGAATTTGTCAGACCTAATGGGTTTCAGTGACGTGAACGAGCCACGGGTCTCCCCCGTCCCGTGGCTCGTTCCGGACCGATGGCTCGTTTCGGACCGATGTCGAAGAAGACAGCGAGGCAGGACAGCGATGAGCACCCCCCACGTCGTCGTAGTGATGGGCGTGGCAGGAACCGGTAAGACAACGATCGGCCCCCTGCTCGCGGCACAGCTCGGCGTTCCCTACGCCGAGGGCGACGACTTCCACCCCCCGGCGAACATCGCCAAGATGTCGGCCGGGACCCCGCTGACCGACGACGACCGCTGGCCGTGGCTCGACGCCATCGGTGCCTGGGCCCACAGCAGGGCCGGACTCGGCGGTGTGGTCAGCAGCTCGGCGCTCAAGCGCAGCTATCGCGACCGGCTGCGGGCCGCGGCCCCCGGCGTCGACAGCCTCGTCTTCGTACACCTCACCGGTGACCGGGCCCTCATCGAGGACCGGATGTCGCACCGTCAGGGCCACTTCATGCCCACGGCCCTGCTCGACTCGCAGTTCGCCACGTTGCAGCCGCTCGGCGCGGACGAGGCGGGCGTCGCCGTCGACGTCACCGGCACTCCCGAAGAGATCAGCGAGCGGGCCTTCGGGGCGCTCAGCCGACTCGACCAGTAGTCCCCCTGTCCCCGCTCCCCTCCCCTGACGTACAAGGAAGACACCGTGCCCAGTCTCAGCGTTGAGATGCTGGCAGCGGACGCCGTCGAGCCGATCACCTCCGCTGGCCATGCCCAGCTGGGTATCGCCGTCCTCGCGGGCATCGCCGTCATCGTCCTGCTCATCACGAAGTTCAAGCTGCACGCGTTCCTGGCCCTGACCATCGGTTCGCTCGCCCTCGGTGCCTTCGCCGGCGCCCCGCTCGACAAGGCGATCGCCAGCTTCACCGCGGGTCTCGGCTCGACGGTCGCGGGTGTGGGTGTGCTGATCGCGCTCGGCGCGATCCTGGGCAAGCTGCTCGCCGACTCCGGCGGCGCGGACCAGATCGTCGACACGATCCTCGCCAAGGCGGGCGGGCGCTCGATGCCGTGGGCGATGGTCCTGATCGCCTCGGTGATCGGTCTTCCGCTCTTCTTCGAGGTCGGCATCGTGCTGCTGATCCCGGTCGTCCTGATGGTGGCCAAGCGCGGCAGCTACTCGCTGATGCGGATCGGCATCCCGGCCCTGGCCGGCCTGTCCGTGATGCACGGCCTCATCCCGCCGCACCCCGGCCCGCTGGTCGCGATCGACGCGGTGGACGCGAACCTCGGCATCACGCTGGCGCTCGGCGTGCTCGTCGCCATCCCGACGGTGATCATCGCCGGACCCGTCTTCTCGAAGTACGCGGCGAAGTGGGTGGACGTCCCCGCCCCCGAGAAGATGATGCCGCAGCGTCC
Source organism: Streptomyces sp. NPDC050147 (assembly GCF_040660195.1). Classification (NCBI taxonomy): domain Bacteria; kingdom Bacillati; phylum Actinomycetota; class Actinomycetes; order Kitasatosporales; family Streptomycetaceae; genus Streptomyces; species Streptomyces sp. NPDC050147. The sequence goes on from NZ_JBFALJ010000018.1 coordinate 15,208, forward strand.
TTCGGAGGACCTGGAGAAGCGTCCCGGGTTCGGTGTGACGGTCGCGACCGTGCTGCTGCCCGTCGTGATGATGCTGGCCAAGGCCCTGGTCGACATCATCGTCGACAACCCCGAGCACACCGTGCAGCGCGTCTTCGACGTCGTCGGTTCCCCGCTGATCGCGCTGCTCGCCGCGGTGATCGTCGGCATGTTCACCCTGGGCCGTGCGGCCGGCTTCACGAAGGACCGCCTCTCGACGACGGTCGAGAAGTCGCTCGCGCCCATCGCCGGCGTGCTGATGATCGTCGGCGCGGGTGGCGGCTTCAAGCAGACCCTCATCGACTCGGGCGTCGGCAAGATGGTCCTCGAGATCTCCAAGGACTGGTCGATCCCGGCACTGCTGCTCGCGTGGCTGATCGCCGTGGTGATCCGTCTCGCCACGGGTTCGGCGACGGTGGCCACCATTTCGGCGGCGGGCCTGGTGGCACCGCTGGCCGCGGACATGTCCGACACGCACACGGCGCTGCTCGTGCTGGCCATCGGAGCGGGTTCGCTCTTCTTCTCGCACGTGAACGACGCGGGATTCTGGCTGGTGAAGGAGTACTTCGGGATGAGCGTCGGGCAGACGATCAAGACCTGGTCGGTCATGGAGACGATCATCTCCGTGGTGGCCGGCGGGTTCGTGCTGCTGCTGTCGCTCGTGTTGTAGCCGGGCTCACCAAGAGGTCTCGTACGAGCGCCGGCCGGGCTGGGGATCCAGCCCGGCCAGCGCTCGTACGACGCCTACCTCCGCCACAGCGAGTGCTTCCGCCGCGCCCACCCCGCGTCCACCGACCCCGTCCGCATCCCCCGCCGCGCCTCCGGGTCCGCCCACGCCATCCCCACATGCCCGGCGATCACCACGCCGAGTGCCAGGGCCAGCCAGTCGTGGACGAACGTGCTCCCCGTACGCCAGGCCAGCGGGGTGAGGTGCGTGAACCACATCAGCAGACCCGTGCCCAGCATCACCAGGACCGCCCCTGCCAGCCAGCCCGCGTACAGCTTCTGGCCCGCGTTGAACTTCCCCGCCTGCCGACGCGCGGTGCCACGTCGCAGCCAGGCCCGGTCGTGCGGCCCGAAGCGGTTCAGGAGACGCAGGTCGCCGCGGAAGGCGCGAGAGGCGAGACCCGCCGAGAAGGGGGCCACAAGCAGCAGGCCCGACCATTCGTGGACGGTCACCACCAGCGCGCGGCGCCCCACGAGCTCGGCCAGTTGCGGAAGGTACAGGCACGCCGCGCTCGCGACGCAGACCCCTATGAGGAGGGCCGTCACCCGGTGCACCCACCGCTGCGCCGGGCTGAACCTCCGTACGCGTGCCGTCACTTCAGGCCGTGGGCTCGTCGTCCCTGCCATTCGAATCACCCACCCACGCGTCGACGTCGTAGCCCCGCTTCTCCCAGTAGCCCGGCCGCACCTCGTCCGTGAGCGTGATCCCGGAGAGCCACTTCGCCGACTTGTAGAAGTACATCGGGGCGACGTAGAGGCGGGCCGGGCCGCCGTGGCTGTGGCCCAGGTCCTTGCCCTGCATGCGCAGCGCCACCATGACGTCGGCCCGCCGGGCCTGCTTCAGGGTCAGACTTTCGCTGTACGTCCCGTCGAAGCAGGTGAAGCGGACGGCGCGGGCGGTGGGGCGCACCCCTGCCGCCTCGAGGAGGCGCGAGAGGCGCACTCCCTCAAAGGGCGTGCTCAACACTCGCCAGCCCGTCACGCACTGGACGTCGCGCACCAGGCGGGTCTGCGGCAGGGCGCGCAGCTCGGCCAGTGTGTACGCCGTGGGGCGGTCCACCAGACCGTCGAGCTTCAGGCGGTACGTGGACGCGCTCTTGTGCGGGACCGAGGAGGCCACCGAGTAGTAGCGGAATCCGCCGCCGTTGGGGAGCAGGTCCGTCAGGCCCGTGGGGTCCTTGTCGGACGCGGCGCCCAGGAAGGATTCCAGGCCCCGCTGGAGCTGTGGCGCGGCGGCCACCCCCGCGACGCCGAGGCCGAGCATGCCGAGGACCAGACGGCGGCCGACCGGTGTCCCGGCGCCACCGTCCTCTTCGGGCGGGTGCGGAAGGGGAGTTGTCACCCTCCGATTCGAGCACCCGCGGACCCCCGGGTACAGGGGCCGCGGGTGTCCGTCAGCGTTTCGTCACACCTGGGCGCGCGGCTACTCGCCCGGCGTCTTCGCCGCCTTCTCCAGCTGGAACGCCTCGTTGCCCAGACCGATCCGCGCGTGCGCCTCGGGCTTGGTGGAGCGCAGGAACAGGCCGTAGGCCACACCGATGAGGGCGGCGAGCAGGATGATGCCGGGCAGCACCCAGCTGAGCGCCGAGCCGGAGTCCGCGCCGACCAGGACGTCGAAGTCCTTGACGGTGTAGCCCGCGATGACGAGCAGGCCGACCGCGGCGAGCGCGGATGCGGTGATGCGCCAGGCCTGGGCGCGCGCGGCGCCACGTCGTACGAAGAACACGATGACCGCGACGGACGCGGTGGCCATCAGGAGGATGACGCCGAGGGCGCCGATGTTGCCGCCCCAGGTGAACAGGTGCAGGACCGGGGCGGTCGGGTCGCCGAACGCGCCGTCGTCGGTGACCGCGAAGGCCACCACGATCAGCGCGGAGATGGCCGTCTGGAGCAGGGAGCCGGTGCCGGGGGCGCCGGTCGAGGTGTTGGTTCTGCCGAACGCGGCAGGCAGCAGACCCTCGCGGCCCATGGCGAAGGCGTAGCGCGCGACCACGTTGTGGAAGGAGAGGATCGCCGCGAACATGCCGGTCACGAAGAGGACGTGGAGTACGTCGGTGAAGGTGCCGCCGAGCCGGGACTCGGTGAGCCCGAAGAGCAGCCCCGCGCTCTGTTCCTGTGCGGCGGGGACGATGCCGGAGGGGCCCGCGGCGACCGTGAGCGCCCAGGAGCTGATCGCGAAGAAGATCGCGACGAAGCCGACGGCGAAGAACATCACGCGGGCGACGACGACCTGCGGGCGGTCGGTCTCCTCCGCGTACACGGGTGCCTGCTCGAAGCCGGTGAAGGCGGCGATGCAGAAGCAGAGCGAGGTGGCGACGCCCGCGCCCGTGAGGGTGTCGGGGTTGAACGCGTGCAGGGACAGGCCCTCCTTGGCCGGGTCCGCGATGGCCGCGATGTCGAAGATGACGACGAGCGCCACCTCGATGAGCAGCAGCACGCCGAGCACGCGCGCGTTCAGGTCGATCTTCAGCCAGGCGAGCACCGCGACGACGGCGACGGTGACGAGTGCCGGTATCCACCAGGCGACTTCGACGTCGAAGTAGGTGTGGAGGAGTCCGGACACCTCGAAGCCGAGGAGGCCGTAGAGCCCTGTCTGCAGGACGCTGTAGGCGACGAGCGCGACCAGCGAGGCACCCGCGCCCGCGGTGCCGCCGAGGCCCCGCGATATGTACGCGTAGAAGGCGCCCGCGTTGTGGACGTGCCGGCTCATCTCGGCGTACCCGAAGCTGAACAGACCGAGGACCACGCCGAGGATGAGGAAGAGCAGCGGCTGCCCGACCACGCCCATCACACCGTATGTGGTGGGCATGACACCGGCGACGACCATGAGCGGCCCGGTCGCCGCGAGCACCGACAGGAGGAGGCCCGCCGTGCCGAGCCGGCCGGCGCGCAGTGCCGTCTCCTGACCCTTGTACGTGCTGATCTTGCCGCCGCCGGCAGCGCTCTCGGCGGCTCCGCTCGCGGGTCTCGTGTCGCTCGTGCTGCTCGAACTGCCCGTCGCCATGGCGCGGTTGTCCTTTCGAATCGGCCGGTTGGTGCGGTGGGTCAGGCGGATCCGAGCGCGGCGCTGCGCGCGGCGGTGAACGCCTTGTAGGGGTCCCGGTCCGGGTACGACCAGGGGGCTCGGGTCGCGTGCCGCCCGATGCGGTGGAAGAGGGCGGCCGCCTCGGCCGCCCGGCCCTCGCAGAACTTGGCGTGGGCGAGGAAGTTGAGGTCGACATGGCTGCGCGGGTGGGTCGCGCTGGTGGGCATCTGCCACTCCAGCCACCAGTCGAAGGCGGCCTTCATGACCTGCCGGGCCCGGCGTCCCGTCCAGTGTTCGGAGGCCGCCGGGTTCACGGGCTCGCTGCCGGCGGCGGCGAGCACGCGGTAGCGCTCGGCGTGCGCGATGACGGGCAGGACCGCCAACGGCGAGTCGTCGGGCGCCTGTTCGGCAGCCCAGGCGGCGAAGTCGTACACCTCGTGCAGCGGGTCCTGGCCCGCGGCGGGGCGTCGCTCGGCGAGCCTGGCCACCATCAGGTGGTGGGCGTGGTGGTGCTCGGGGTGCCGGTGCCGGACCTCGTCGAAGAGCCGGACGACGTCTTCCTCGCGGCCAAGGGATCGCTCGAGGGTGAGCAGCGCGAGCCACGGCGTGGGGTCGGCGGGAAGCAGTGCGGCCACTTCACGGCAGGCTTCCCGCGCCTTCTCGGAGCGCCCCTTGCCGCGCAGCGCGAGGTGCACGGACGCGTAGGCGAGCAGCACGAGGACATCGGTGCTCTCCGGCTCGGCCAGCCGCCAGTCACGGGCCCAGGCGGTGGTGGTGTGCTCCTGTGCGAGCACGTCGAACCGGTGGCCCCTGCGGTCCCAGTCGTCGCCGGTGGCGGCGAGCAGCGCGCGGACCTCGGTCCAGCGGCCCTGGGCCAAGGCGGCGCGGGCGTCGGCGAGTTCGGTGTCGTCGAGTGCGGAGTCGAAGGCGTAGGCCGCTCGCTTGCGGGAACGGCCCAAGGGGGGTGGGGGTGGTGACACCGCGGGACTTCCTCCCCGGCGCGGCTCGCGTACGGATGATCACGCACAGCAAAGCGGTAGGCAGCCCTCCAGTCAAGGTCTGCCCGACCCGGGGCCCTTCACCAACTCGTTTCAAAATCCTCAGACTTCACCCCCGACCTGCGGAGTTGACCGGTAGGACACGATTCGGACAAGCGGCCACGATCACGCCACGACGCACCGAACGCGCCCGTCAGCTCACCGACTTGGCGGCCGCCCGGCCCGCCGTGCGCCCCGAGAAGAGACAGCCGCCGAGGAAGGTGCCTTCCAGCGAGCGGTAGCCGTGCACTCCCCCGCCGCCGAACCCGGCGGCCTCTCCCGCCGCGTACACGCCGGGCAGCGGTTCGCCGCCCTGGGCAAGGACCCGCGAGGAGAGGTCGGTCTCCAGGCCGCCGAGGGTCTTGCGGGTGAGGATGTTGAGCCGCACCGCGACGAGGGGGCCCGCCTTGGGGTCGAGGATGCGGTGCGGGGCGGCGGCGCGGATGAGGCGGTCGCCGAGGAACTTGCGGGCACCGCGGATGGCGGTGACCTGGAGGTCCTTGGTGAAGGGGTTGGCGATCTCGCGGTCGCGCGCGGCGATCGTGCGGTGCAGCGCGGCCTCGTCGATGAGGGGTTCCTTGGTGAGCGCGTTCATGCCGCGCACGAGGGAGGAGAGGTCCCTCTCCACGACGAAGTCGGCGCCGTTGTCCATGAACGCCTTGACCGGGGCGGCCACGTCGGCGCGCGCACGGTCGATGACGCCGCGCACGGACTTGCCGGTGAGGTCCGGGTTCTGTTCCGAGCCGCTGAGCGTGAACTCCTTGCCGATGATGCGCTGGTTGAGCACGAACCACGTGTATTCGTACCCGGACTTCATGATGTGTTCGAGCGTGCCGAGGGTGTCGAAGCCGGGGAAGAGCGGCACGGGAAGGCGGTCGCCGCGCGCGTCGAGCCAGAGCGACGAGGGGCCGGGCAGGATGCGGATGCCGTGGTTGTCCCAGATGGGGTTCCAGTTCTGGATGCCCTCGGTGTAGTGCCACATACGGTCACGGTTGATGAGGCGCGCGCCTGCCTGTTCGGTGATGCCGAGCATCCGCCCGTCGACGTGCGCGGGCACGCCGGCGACCATCCGCTCCGGCGGAGTGCCGAGCCGTTCGGGCCAGTTGGCGCGTACGAGGTCGTGGTTGCCGCCGATACCACCGGAGGTGACGATCACCGCCTGGGCCCGGAACTCGAAGGACCCGGTGACCTCACGGCTGCTGGCCTTGCCGCGCACGGCGTCGGAGGGTTCGAGTACCTCGCCGGTGACCGTGTCGACGCTGCCCGCGCTGCGCGAGAGGCCGGAGACCCGGTGGCGGAACTTCAGCTGGACGAGGCCGCGGGCGACGCCTTCGCGGACGCGGCGCTCGAAGGGGGCGACGAGACCGGGCCCGGTGCCCCAGGTGATGTGGAAGCGGGGCACGGAGTTGCCGTGTCCCTGCGCGTCATAGCCGCCGCGCTCGGCCCAGCCCACCACGGGGAAGAACCGCACGCCCTGCCCGTGCAGCCAGGGCCGCTTCTCGCCCGCGGCGAAGTCCACGTACGCCTCGGCCCATTGGCGGGGCCAGTGGTCCTCGTGGCGGTCGAAGGCTGCCGTGCCCATCCAGTCCTGGAGGGCCAGGGCGTGGGAGTCCTTGATGCGGAGCCTGCGCTGCTCCGGGGAGTCGACGAAGAAGAGCCCGCCGAAGGACCAGTGCGCCTGGCCGCCGAGCGACTGCTCGGGCTCCTGGTCGACGAGGATGACCCGGCGGCCCGCGTCGACGAGTTCCGCGGTGGCGGCGAGGCCCGCGAGGCCCGCGCCGATCACGATGACGTCTGCGTCGTAGGCCATCCGGGGGTTCCTCCTAAGCAGGGGCTTACTGGTGAGTCAGATCCTGGGCAGCGAAGTGACCGGCGTCAACCGTCCTGCTCGGGTGACTCATAGGGCGGTGCACCGCGGGGAGGACCACCGTCGTCGGCCGAGTACGCGCCAAACCCCGCTTTCCGGCCTGCTGGCCCGCCGGCCCGCCTCCCGTCTGCTGCCTCGGCCGCGGGGCGGGCACACCGAGGCCGACCCGCTGGCGCTGGGGCCGACTACGGTCCGCCTCGTGCCGGTGGAGTCTCTGGCTGATGAACAGGCTGAGGCGTACGGGAAGTCCGCAGAGGAGGCGACCCGCTCCGAGGCCCCCTAGTCCGTGCTGTGCGGCGCCAGCCGCCTTGTGATCCGGTCGAACAGCTCCGTCAGCGGCTCGCCGAGGTCCCGGCCGAACTCGGTCAGCCCGTAGGTGACCTGGGGCGGCGTCGTCGGCTCGACCTTCCGCCAGACCAGGCCGTCCTGGACCAGCGCGCGCAGGGTCTGGGCGAGCATCTTCTCGCTGACGCCCTGGATGCTCTCGCGCAGTTCGTAGAACCGCAGGTCGTTGCTCCGCAAAGAGATCAGCACCCAGATGCCCCACCTGCTGGTCACATGGTCGACCACATCACGTGCGGGGCAGCCCGTGTGAAACACGTCATACCGCTCGCCCGCCTCGGTCCGTGTGAACTGCGCGCTTCCCGCCATGTGATGAGCTTACCTGGAGGTACGCCCTTACTAAAAGTTAGCCCTTGCTCCAGCGTGAAGGCCACAGAGCACGAACACCTGACGAGGAGCGATCATGATCGTAGTAACTGGGGCTACCGGAAACATCGGCCGTCCGTTGACGCAGGCGCTGGCCGATGCGGGCCAGCAGGTGACGGCAGTGTCACGGCACTCGGCGGCGGTGCCGAACGGCGTCCGCCACGTGACGGCCGACCTGGCCGAGCCGGCCAGCCTCAAGCCCGCGCTGGTCGGGGCGAAGGCGCTGTTCCTGCTGCTCTCCGGCGACCTGCACGCCACCGGAGCCAACCCTGCCGACATCATCAGGGAGGCCGCGGCCGGCGGGGTCCGCCGGGTCGTCCTGCTCTCCACGCTGGGCGTGGTGACCAGGCCCTCCGGCCAGACACGGATCGCGATGCGGGCACTGGAAGACATGCTGCGGGAGTCCGGTCTGGAGTGGACCATCCTGCGGCCGGGCGGCTTCGCCTCCAACGCCCTGTGGTGGGCCGAGTCCGTCCGCGCGCAACAGCTCGTCGCCGCGCCGTTCGGTGACATCGGGGTGCCGATCATCGACCCGGCGGACATCGCCGCGGTCGCGGCAGCCAGCCTGCTGGAGGACCGGCACGCCGGCGGCGTCTACGAGCTGACCGGCCCGGAGGTGATCACTCCGCGCCAGCAGGCGGAGGCCATCGCCGCCGCGCTGGGCTCGCCGGTGAAATTCCACGAGCTCACCCGCGAGGAGGCCAAGGCGGCCATGTCCCAGAGCATGCCGGGGGAGCTCGCCGACGACACCCTGGACATCCTCGGCTCCCCGAGCCCGGCCGAGCTGCGCGTCAGCCCGGACGTCCAGCAGGTCCTCGGCCGCGCCCCGCACCCCTTCGCCGACTGGGCCGCCCGCAATGTCGCCGCGTTCCGCTGAGACTGGTCGGCGCCGCTGGGACCGCTCTTCGTACTCGGCGGTCCACTGCTGACGGCCGAGGGGCCGCGGACCCCCGATCGCACGGGTTCCTTGGACGCGTGGCCCCTCCTGTCGGCAAACGATCGTTTGCCGACAGGACGGGGGTCGCCCGGAATGTTCCTGGGCCCGCGCGATCCGCACGGCCGTGCCAGCGGTCCACCGGCTCTCGCTTTTAGTAATGCTCAGCATTATTATGCCCCCATGCCGAGGACCTCAGGACCCGAGACCCGGGAGAAGCTGATCCGCGCGGGCGAAGAAGTGTTCGCCGCGCAAGGTGTGCACGGCGCGCAGCTCAGGGACATCGTGCGGCTCGCCGGGCAGAGCAACCCCTCCGCCGTCCAGTACCACTTCGGTTCACGCGCGGGCCTTCTGGACGCCGTCATGGCCGAGCGCCAGACCCGTACGGAGCAGGTGCTCACCGCCGAGCTGAAGCAGGCGGCGGACGGGCTTCGCGGCCTGCTCACGGCCCTGGTGAACGCGGAGGCCACCGAGCTCCGCTCGGAACGGGGCCGCCGCTGCCTGCGTGTCTGCGCCCAGCTCAGCCACGAAAGCGGCGTACGCACTCGCACCCCGCATCCGACCCTCGACGGCACCGTCTACTGGCGGCTGATCGGCCGTGTCGAGGGCTGCCTCACCGGCCTCCCCGAGCCGCTGCGGCTGGAGCGGCTCGACCTCGCCCTCACCCTGATCGGCGCCGCCATGGCCGACCGGGCGGGTCAGTACCTGGCCGGCGCCACCCCCCTGACCGACGAACCGCTCTTCCTCGCGGACCTCGTCGAGACCACAGCGGCCCTGCTTGAGGCCCCCGTCCCGCGGAGAGAGCGATGAGCGAAGCGCACGACCTCACCGGCAAGACCGTCGTCATCACCGGAGCCGCCCGCGGCCTCGGCGCCGAAGCCGCGCGCCAGGCGATCGGCGCCGGTGCGAACGTCGTCCTGACCGACGTGCTCGACAAGGAAGGTGAGGTCACCGCCGCCGAACTCGGCGAGCGCGCCCTCTTCGCGCACCACGACGTGACAGCGCAGGAGGACTGGCAGCGCGTCGTGGAACGCGCGGTCAGCGAGTTCGGCGGGGTCCACGGCCTGGTCAACAACGCCGGTATATCCACGGGCCAGTTCCTGGAGTCGGAGTCGGTCGAGCACTTCCGCAAGGTCCTCGACACCAACCTCACCGGCGTCTTCATCGGCATGAAGAGCGTCATCCCGGCGATGAAGGAGTCCGGTGGCGGATCCATCGTCAACATCTCCTCGGCGGCCGGACTCATGGGCCTGGCCCTCACCGCCGGTTACGGCGCCTCCAAGTGGGGCGTCCGCGGCCTCACCAAGATCGGCGCCGTGGAGCTCGGCACCGCCCGCATCCGCGTCAACTCCGTCCACCCGGGCATGACGTACACCCCGATGACCGCGCGGGTGGGCATCGAGAAGGGTGAGGGCAAGTACCCCAGCACCCCGATGGGCCGGGTCGGCGAGCCGCACGAGATCGCGGGCGCCGTGGTCTTCCTGCTCTCGGACGCCGCGTCGTACGTGACCGGCGCCGAGCTCGCCGTCGACGGCGGCTGGACCGCGGGACCCACCGTGAAGTACGTCATGGGGAGTTGAGTTTGGATGGTCGGCATGACCACGAACAGTCGGCCCGTGCCCGACCCCAGCGAAGAGATCCTGTCCATCGTCGACGAGAACGACGAAGTCGTCGGCGAGGCCCCGCGCGGTGAGGTGTACGCGCGGGGCCTGCGCCACCGTTGCGTGTTCATCCAGGCACGGGACGCCGAAGGCCGCGTCTTCGTGCACCGGCGCACGCCGGTCAAGCTGGTCTTCCCCTCGATGTACGACATGTTCGTCGGCGGTGTCGTCGGGGCCGGCGAGTCCTACGACGACGCCGCCCTGCGCGAGGCGGAAGAGGAGCTCGGGGTCCACGGACTGCCGCGGCCCACACCGCTGTTCAAGTTCCTGTACGAGGACGACGCGGGGCACGGCTGGTGGTCGTACCTCTACGAGGTGCGCTGCGACCTGCCGGTGGACCCGCAGGCCGAGGAGGTCGCCTGGCACGCCTTCCTCACCGAGGAGGAGCTGGACAAGCGGCTCGGCGAGTGGGCGTGGGTGCCGGACGGGCTTGCCGCGTACGAACGGCTGCGGGAGTTCCGTGCGGGTTAGGGCGGGTTAGGCTGCGGCGAGTGAGCAACTTCGTACAGTCCCTGCGCCTGTGGTTCGCGCCCGAGCGGATCCGGGACGAGGGCGACACCCCCGACTACCGCTTCTCGCTCGCCAACGAGCGCACCTTCCTCGCCTGGCTGCGCACCGCGCTCGCGCTCATCGGCGGCGGTTTCGCGGTGGACCAGTTCCTGCCGGACCTGCGCTGGGGGTGGCGCATCGGGCTCGCACTCGCCCTGCTGGCCGCGGGCGTACTCAGCTCGCTGCGCGCGGTCAACCACTGGGTGCGCTGCGAGCGGGCGATGCGACGTGGCGATGATCTGCCCGTCTCGCGCTTCCCGACCGTCCTGAGCCTGGCCGTCGCGGTCGTGGCGCTCGCCATGGTCGTCGTCGTGCTCTTCGGGTGGGAGGGGTGACCGACCAGGGCGAGGCCCCCGTCCCCGAGCGCGATCCGGGGCTGCAGCCGGAGCGCACGAGGCTCGCGTGGCGGCGTACGACCCTGTCCTGCACCGTCGCGGCGATCCTCGCGGCGCGAGCGGCACTCCAGGAGGAAACGACCGCCCTGGCCGTCATCGCCTGCGCCCTCTGTCTGCTCCTGTGGCTCGGCTTCCTGGGCGTGGCGCACCGCAGGATGACCGAGCTCGCCGCCAGCAGCAGACCGCTGCGGCTTCCGGTACGGGCCGCGGCGACGGCCGCGCTGTGCACGATGGCGCTCGCCGCGTGCGCGACGGCCATGGTGTTCTGAGCAGCCCGCGACCCGCCACGAGGAGGACGCCGTCAGTGCTCGACGGACCCGTCCTCGGTCGTCCAGGGGACGGTGACGACGATCTTGCCTCGCGTACGGCCCTCCGCGTTCAGGCGGTAGGCGTCCGCCGCGCGCTCCAGCGGGAACGTCTCGGAGACATGGACCGTGACGACGTCCTGCTCCACGAGTTGCGTCAGGCGCCGCAGGTCCTCGGCGTCCGGACGCACGAAGCAGTAGTGGCCGCCGAGGCCGATCACCGCGCCGTCCGCGATGGACGCGAGGCGTCCGCCGGGCGTGAGGAGGTCGGCGGAGACCTTGAGGGTGTCGCCGCCCACCGTGTCGAAGGCCGCGTCCACTCCGTCCGGTGCGAGGGCTCGTACGCGGTCGGCCAGGCCGTCGCCGTAGGTGACCGGTTCCGCGCCGAGTTCGCGCAGGTAGTCGTGGTTGCGCTCGCTGGCGGTGCCGATGACACGGGCGCCCGCGTGCCGGGCCAGCTGGACGGCGACCGAGCCGACGCCGCCGGCCGCCGCGTGCACGAGGACGACCTCCCCCTCCGTCACCGCGAGCGTCTTGACGACCACCTGATAGGCGGTGAGCCCGGTGAGCGGCAGGCCGGCGGCCTCCTCGAAGGTGAGGTTGCGCGGCTTGCGGGCCAGGGTGCGTACGGGGGCCGCCACGTACTCGGCGAAGGTGCCGCGGGAGAGGAAGTCCTCGCGTACGTAGCCGATGACCTCGTCCCCCACCACGTACTCCGGGACCGAGGCGCCCGGCTGCACCACGACGCCCGCGACGTCCCAGCCGGGGATGACCGGGAAGACGGGGTCGAGGATGCCGTCGAGGTGTCCTGCCATGCACTTCCAGTCGACGGGGTTGACCGACGCGGCGCGGACTTTCACCAGGACGGAGTCGGGGCCGACCTTGGGGTCGCGCACGTCGCCGTACTCAAGGACTTCGGGGCCGCCGTACCGGCGGTAGCTGATCGCCTTCATGGGGTCGGCTTCATGGGAGCGCCTTCGTGGAATCGCCCTGGGGGAGCGAGGGTGCGGGGCTGATCCGGTGGGGGTCAGGTGGGATCAGACGGGGTCCGGTGGTGGAAACATCAACGAGGCTTCCATATCCCCATCAAAGGGGCATTGAGTACTAGCCTGAGAGAGTCACCCCCTCCCACAGAAGGTGTACACACCATGACCACGCTCCACCACGAACACCCCGTCCACGAGCACGTCCACGGCCCGGCCTGCGGACACCCCGAGGTGCCGCACGGCGACCACGTCGACTACGCGCACGACGGCCACATGCACCGCCTGCACTCCGGCCACTGGGACGAGTGCGAGCCGGACGAGCACTCCGTGCACGAGGGGCACGACCACCGGCACGGCGAGGGCTGCGGGCACAGCTCCGTACTGCACGGGGACCACGTCGACTACGTCCACGACGGACACCGGCACGCGGCGCACGACGGCCACTGGGACGACCACTGAGGCCACCCGGCCCCACCGGCTCCGCCGACTTCCCCCGCACGGGCGCCAACTGGCAGTCTGTGGCGGGGGATCGGCTTGTGCGGGCGCCTTCGCCCCGCCGCGATCCTGATCACGTTCGTACCGCGCTCTGGACTACATACCGACTGGTCGGCATCATGAACGTCAGCGCGACGCAGCGCGCACTCGACGACGACCGTCCGACCAGGAGCGAAGATGAGCTCAGACCACCCACCAGGCCTCGACCTCGACCAGTTGCGCGGCCATCTGGACCGCGAGCGGCCGGGCCTCGTGGGCGGCCCGCTCACCGCCCGGCTGATCGAGGGCGGCCGGTCGAACCTGACGTACGCCGTGACGGACGGCAGCGCCCGCTGGGTCGTACGGCGGCCACCGCTCGGGCACGTCCTTGCGACCGCCCACGACATGAAGCGCGAACACCGGGTGATCAGCGCCCTGCACCGAGGGACCGAGGTTCCGGTGCCCGCGCCGGTGCTGCTCTGTGAAGACGTCGACGTGCTCGGGGCGCCCTTCTACGTCATGGACTTCGTGGACGGCACGCCCTACCGCACCGCCGAGGAGCTTGCCCCGCTGGGCGCCGAGCGCACCCGTGCGGCGGTCCTCGGGCTCGTCGACACCCTCGTCGAGCTGCACTCCGTCGACCCGGAAGCGGTCGGTCTCGGGGACTTCGGGCGGCCCGACGGCTTCCTGGACCGGCAGCTTCGCCGCTGGGGCAAGCAGCTGGACGCCTCGCGCAACCGCGACCTGGCGGGGATCGACGAGCTGCACGCCGCGCTGGGGCGGCAGCTCCCCGTCTCCCCCGCGCCCACCGTCGTGCACGGCGACTACCGGCTCGACAACGTCCTGATCGGCGAGGACGACGCGATCAAGGCGATCCTCGACTGGGAGATGTCCACCCTCGGCGATCCGCTCACCGATCTGGGCCTGCTGGTCATGTACAGCACCCGGCTCGAACTGCCGGACTCCCCCATCAGCACCACGGCGGGCGCTCCCGGTCACCCGGACGCCGCAGAGCTGGTCGAGCGGTACGCCGCGCGCTCGGGGCGCGACGTCTCGGCAGTCTCCTGGTACACGGCGTTCGCGTGGTTCAAGCTCGCCGTGATCTTGGAGGGCATCCACTACCGGTACACGCTCGGCCAGACGGTCGGAGCGGGCTTCGACCGCATCGGGGAGCTGGTCCCCGTCTTCATCGAGCACGGCCTCACCACCCTCCAAGGACGACAGGAAGGCTGAGACAGCCATGGACTTCGCATTCGACGCCCGTACCGAAGAGCTGCGCGCCAAGCTCCTCACCTTCATGGACGAGCACGTGTACCCGGCGGAGAAGACCGCCGAGGAGCAGCGCGCTCAGCTCTCCTCGCCCTGGGACACCCCGGCGATCGTCGGGGAACTGAAGGCCGAGGCCCGCAAGCAGGGGCTGTGGAACCTCTTCCTGCCGGACGCCGAGCACGGCGCCGGGCTGACGAACCTCCAGTACGCCCCCCTCGCCGAGATCACCGGCCGCTCCCCGCATCTGGCGCCCACCGCGCTGAACTGCGCGGCCCCGGACACCGGCAACATGGAGGTGCTCGCCCAGTTCGGCAACGACGAGCAGAAGAAGCGGTGGCTGGAGCCGCTGCTCGCCGGTGAGATCCGCTCGGCGTTCGCGATGACCGAGCCCGAAGTGGCCTCGTCCGACGCCACGAACATCACCACGCTCATCGAGCGCGACGGCGACGAGTATGTGATCACCGGCCGCAAGTGGTACATCTCCGGGGCGATGAACCCGGACTGCCAGATCTTCATCCTGATGGGCAAGACGGACCCCGAGAACGCGGACCCGCGCCGCCAGCAGTCCATGGTGCTCGTCCCGCGCGACACCCCCGGTGTCGAGGTGCGCCGCGCCATGCAGGTGTACGGCTACGAGGACCACTCCCACGGAGGCCACGCCGAGGTCGTCTTCGACCGGGTCCGGGTCCCCGTGAGCAACCTGATCGGCGAGGAGGGCGGCGGCTTCGCCATCGCCCAGGCGCGCCTGGGTCCCGGCCGTATCCACCACTGCATGCGGCTGATCGGCATGGCGGAGCGGGCCATCGAGCTGATGTGTCAGCGTGCGGTGGCGCGTACGGCCTTCGGCAAGCCGCTCGCCCAGCAGGGCGTCGTCCAGGAGTGGATCGCGGACGCCCGGGTCGCGGTGGAGCAGCTGCGGCTGCTCGTCCTGAAGACCGCGTGGCTGATGGACACCGTGGGCAACAAGGGCGCGCACACGGAGATCCAGTCCATCAAGATCGCCACCCCGCGCACGGTCGTCGACATCCTCGACCAGGCCGTCCAGCTGCACGGCGCGGGTGGCGTGAGCCAGGACTTCCCGCTGGCCGAACTGTGGGCGTCTGCGAGGACTCTGCGTCTGGCGGATGGCCCGGATGAGGTGCACCAGCGGTCGCTGGCCCGCCGGGAGCTGAAGAAGTACCTCTAGCTGTTCCTACCGGGGGTCTGCGCGTCGCTGCGGGCGCGTCGTGGCTGGTCGCGCAGTTCCCCGCGCCCCTTCGGGGCGCTCCTTACGGCCGCAGCGCCCTCAGCAGCAGGTCCGCCAGGTGGTCGGCGACCTGCTGGGGGGTGAGGGGGCCGCCGGGGCGGTACCAGGTGGACAGGTGGTGGACCGAGCCGAAGTGGTAGTCCACCACCAGGTCCGCGGGGGTCGCCTTGGAGAAGACGCCGGCCTCCTGGCCCTCCTCGATCAGCGCGCGGAACCGCTCGTGGTAGCGGCGGCGCTCGGACCGCACCTGCTTGTTCTTCTCCGGGCTCAGGTGGTGCATGGAGCGGAAGAAGATCGAGGCGTCGTCGAGGTTGTCGATCGTCGTGACGACCACGTCCGCCGCCGCGTCCCGCACCCGCTGCTCGACGGGGGCGTCGGCGTCCGCGTAGGCGTCGAGGCGCTCCTGCTGGACGCGCAGGACCCGTGCGTACACCTCGTGCAGGAGGTCGTCCTTGGATCCGAAGTAGTGGTAGAGCGCGCCCTTGGTGACGCCTGCCGACTCCACGATCTCCTGCACCGATGTGCGGTCGTAGCCGCGGTCGGCGAAGAGCCGCGTGGCGGCGGCGAGCAGCCGCTGAGGGACGGGCGTGCCGTCACCGTCCATCGTCCTGGCCACTGCCGCCACCTGCCTTTCGAGGTATTCAGCTCTCGTGGTGCCGAGAGCTCGTGTCGTTGCGGGAACGCAGTTCCCGCCGGAGGATCTTCCCACTTGTGGTCTTCGGCAGCTCCGGCAGGATCTCGACCGCGCGAGGGTACTTGTACGCCGCGAGCCGTTCCTTGCAGTACGCCGCCAGGTCGTCCGGCGCCACGTCGGCCTGCGGGCGCAGGCTGACGAAGGCCTTGACCGTCTCGCCGCGGTAGCTGTCCGGGACGCCGATCACCGCCGCCTCACGGACGGCTGCGTGACTGTAGAGGACGTCCTCGACCTCGCGCGGCCATACCTTGAAACCGGACGCGTTGATCATGTCCTTCTTGCGGTCGACCACGTAGAGCCAGCCCTGCTCGTCCATGAAGCCGATGTCGCCGGTGCGCAGCTCCCCGTCGGGGAACGCCTCGTCCGTGGCGTCGGAGCGCTTCCAGTAGCCGGGCACGACCTGCGGGCCGCGCACGGTGATCTCGCCCTGTTCCCCGAAGGGGACGTCCGCGCCGTGGTCGTCGACGATCCTGACGACCGTCTCGGGTCCCGGGACGCCGACGGCCAGCGTGCCGGAGGCCGGGTCGACCGGCGCCTCCTGGCCGGGCGGTACGGAGGCGCAGGGCGCGGTGCACTCGGTGAGGCCGTACCCGTTGTGGAAGTAGGGGCCGAAGTCGGCGCGGAACTTCTCCACCAGGGCGGGCGGCAGCGGGGCGCCGCCCGAGGAGATCATCGCGAAGGAGTCGAAGTGCGCCCGCGTGACGGAGGGGTGGGCGGCCAGTGCCATGAAGGCCGTGGAGGGGCCCACGGTGTAGGCGGGGCGGTGCTCGGCGAAGGCGTCCAGGACGACTCCGGCCTCGAAGCGGTAGGCGAGCGCGAGAGTGCCCGCGTTGGTCAGACAGGCGGCGACCTGCGCGACCATGCCCGTGATGTGGAAGAGCGGCGCCATCGCGAAGTAACAGGCGCCTTCGGGGATGCCGGAGCCCGTGCACTGCCGCTCGGCGTTGTAGGTGATGTTGCCGTGGGTGTTCATGGCGCCCTTGGGGGCGCCGCTGGTACCCGACGTATAGCTGATCAACGCGATGTCGGAGGGACCGAGTTGACGGTCCCCGGGCGCCGGGAGTCCCTGCCGGGCGACCGTCACCAGGTCGTCGGCGTCGGCGGCCTGCGGGAGGCGCTCGAAGTCGAGGACGCGTGTGTCGTTCCGGGTCTGCAGGTCGAGCTGGCACGCGGTGAGCACGATGCGTACGGGAGAGGCGGCGGCCGTATCGCGCAGATACGTCTCCCATGCGCGGTCCGAGCAGATCAGCGCGGTCACGTCGGCGTCCGCCAGGACGTGCCTGACCTCCGCCGACTTGTACATGGGGTTCACGGGCACGACCGTGGCGCCCGCCTTCCACGCGCCGAGCAGCGCGATCACGAAGTGCGGGGTGTTCTGCAGGAGGATCGCGACCCGGTCGCCGCGCGCGAGCCCGCGGGCGGCCAGGTGCCCGGCGACGGAGTCGGTGAGGGCGTCCACCTCGCGGTAGCTCAGGCGCCCGTCGAAGTAGGCGAGGGCCGTGTGCTCGGGGGCCTTGAGCACCGAGGTGCGGAAGGCGTGCACGACGGAAGCGGCGGGTTGGACCGGGCCGCGCTGGGCCTCGGTGAGGCGGCCGAGCCAGGGCTTGGCGGCGTATATGGAGGCGTCGGCGCGCTGGGAGGGCTCGGCGGTCGGGGTCGGGTCGCTCACCGCTCGGTCGCCTCCCACTTCTGCTGGATGTGGTTCATGCCGGTGAGCCACTTGTCCGGTTCGGCGGCTCGGATGCGGTAGTACTCGGCGACCTCGGGGTGCGGCAGGATCAGGAAGCGGTTCTCCTCCATCCCGGCGAAGAGCGCGTCCGCGACGACGTCCGGCTCGATGGCGGTGGGGGTGAGCACGAGGTCGCCCGCGGTGCCGGTGGCGGCGAGCATGTCGGTGCGCACGCCCTGCGGGCAGATCGCGTGCACGTCGATCCCGCGGTGGCGGTAGGTCAGCGAGAGCCACTCGGCGAAGGCGTACGCGCCGTGCTTGGTGACGCTGTAGGGCGCGGCGCCGATCATGGTGAGCAGGCCTGCCGCCGAGACGGTGGAGACGAAGCGGCCGCTGCCGCGCTCCAGCCAGTCGGGCAGCAGCGCGTGGGCCGCGCGGACGTGGGCCATGACGTTGACGTCCCAGGCCGTGGCCCAGACCTCCTCCGGCGCGGCCTCGGAGCCGCCCGAGCCGAGGCCCGCGTTGGCGCAGTACACGTCGACGGTGCCGCCGAGCGCGTCTCTGGCCTCCGGCACGATCGCGGACGCGTCGCCGGCCACGGCGGCGGCACCGATCTCGTCGGCCACCGTCTTGGCCTTGGCCGCGTCCAGGTCGTTGACCACGACCCGCGCCCCGGCGGCGGCGAACCGGCGGGCCAGCGCGGCCCCGATCCCGCCTCCGGCACCGGTGACGACAACTCCCTTGCCCTGCAAGCTCTCCACGATCCGGTCTCCTTCGACTGCGGCTCCGCTGTGATCGCAGACTAACCAGTCGGTATGTTCAGATGGAAGGGGGCCGGGCAGCCAGGTTCATTCCCCGCCGGAGATCCGCGCGCTAGCGTGCGTGGCCATGACAGCCACCGCACGCACGGAGGTCTCTGCATGAACATGTCCCGCCGCAGCTTCTCCAGACGGGGCCTGCTGGCCGCCACCACCGCCACGGCCCTCACCTCGGCGGCGCCGGCGGCCGCCGCGGGAGGCGGGGGCGGATCCGGCGGCGGCCGACGGCTGCGCACCGGCTTCGAGCGGCTTGCCGCCGACGGTTACGCGCTCCTGGACGGTGAGCGGGTCGGCGTCGTCACCAATCCGACCGGCATCACGAGGGACGTACGCCACGTCGTCGACGTCATGCACGCCGACGAGCGCGTGAACCTGGTCGCGGTGTTCGGCCCCGAGCACGGCTTCCGGGGGACGGCCCAGGCGGGCGGCTCCGAGGGCCGGTACGACGACCCGGCCACCGGGCTCCCCGTCTACGACACGTACCAGAAGAGCGGCAAGGCGCTGGCCGACATCTTCACGGCGTCCCGCGTCGACACGATCGTCTTCGACATCCAGGACGTGGGGGCGCGCTTCTACACGTACATCTGGACGCTCTTCGACTGCATGGAGTCGGCCGAGCTCGCGGGCAAACGTTTCGTCGTCCTCGACCGGCCGAACCCGGTGACCGGGCGCGGGGCGTACGGACCTGTCCTGCACAAGGAGTTCGCGACGTTCGTCGGGCGCCAGCCCATAGCGCAGGCGCACGGGATGACGGTGACGGAGCTGGCGCTGCTGTTCAACGGCGAGTTCCTGGAGCGCCCGGCCGAGCTGGAGACCGTACGGATGACCGGGTGGAAGCGCTCGGACTTCTACGACGC
Source organism: Streptomyces sp. NPDC050147 (assembly GCF_040660195.1). Taxonomy (NCBI): domain Bacteria; kingdom Bacillati; phylum Actinomycetota; class Actinomycetes; order Kitasatosporales; family Streptomycetaceae; genus Streptomyces; species Streptomyces sp. NPDC050147. The sequence continues at coordinate 34,446 of NZ_JBFALJ010000018.1, forward strand.
GTCCGGGCTGCCGTGGGTGCCGCCGAGCCCGAACATGCCCACGCCCGAGACGGCCCTGGTCTACAGCGGCACCTGCCTCTTCGAGGGCACGAACCTCTCCGAGGGGCGCGGCACGACCCGCCCCTTCGAGCTGCTCGGCGCGGAGGGCATCGACCGGAAGTGGGCGGCCGCCGCGAACGACGTGGGTCTGCCCGGCGTGCACTTCAGGGAGGCCTACTTCGCGCCGACGTTCTCCAAGTTCCAGGGCAAGACGATCGGCGGCGTGCAGCTTCACGTGCACGACCGGGTGTCGTACGACCCGGTGCGCACCGGCATAGCGCTCCTGGTGACCGCGAAGAAGGCGTGGAGCGGCTTCGCCTGGCGCTCCGACAACTGGATCGACCGGCTGACGGGCACCACCCGGGTCCGCACCATGATCGACGCGGGCGCGGACACGGACGAGGTGGTGGGCGGCTGGCAGGAGGATCTGGCGCGGTTCCGCGGCGTACGGAAGCAGTACCTGCACTACCGGTAGGTAGGGAACTCCCCACCGGCGAGAGGGGTGCCTGCCGGATGGCGGGCACCCCGACGGGCCCGGGATCGTGATCCACAGCTGCGTACACCCGAGTTGAGGAGATCCCGCATGGCCCGCACAGCACGGCGCACAGTGCCGCTCGCACTGGCCGGCACGCTCGGCCTGGGGGTGCTGGTCGCTCCCCAAACAGCCCAGGCCAAGCCCGTCGATCCCGTCCAGGCGATCGAACGCGCCGCCCACCCCTTGCGCTCGACCGGCCCCGGCGGCTCCACCAAGGACCTGCGGCCGATGGGCCGGATGGTCGGTGACGCTTCGGTGGTGGGCCTGGGTGAGGCCACACACGGTTCGCACGAGTTCTTCACGATGAAGGACCGCGTTTTCCGCTATCTCGTGGAGGAGAAGGGGTTCACCACCTTCTCGCAGGAGGTCAGCTGGACCACGGGCCTGCGCTTCGACGCGTACGTGCGCGGGGGCGAGGGGAACGTGCGCGAGCTCGTCCACAAGGAGCTGGCGAGGACGCCCTGGGACACCGAGGAGTACGTCGAACTCCTGACGTGGATGCGCGCGTACAACGACAAGCACCCGCACCGCCAGGTGCGCTTCATGGGCAACGACCTCAACTACCCCGAGATCGGCCCTGAGTTGTTCCACGGGGTCGAGGACTACGTCCGCGCGCACGAGCCCGATCTGCTGCCCAGGATCACCGAGCTGTACGCGCCGATGCGGCGCCTTACGGACGGGGACACGTACATGGGCAGGCCGCTGAAGGAGCGGCGGGAGCTGGCGGGAAAGGCGCGGGAGGCCCTGGACCTGCTCAAGAAGCGCCGACCCGCCCCGTCCGGGGGGAATTTCGCCTGGGCGTTGCAGCACGCCCGGTCCCTCTCGCAGACCGCCACGGTCTACGCCTTCCCCCTGGACACCCCCCAGGGCGAGACGGACGCCATGCTGTACCGCGACCGCCTCATGGCCCAGAACACCGCCTGGTGGCAGCGGCACACCGGCGGCAAGGTACTGCTCTCGGCCCACAACGCCCACGTGTCGTACGAGAGTTACGACCCGAGCTACCCGAAGATGCAGGGCGCCTTCCTGCGGGACCGGCTCGGCGACCGGTACGTCAGCGTCGGGTTCACCTTCGACCAGGGCTCGCTCATGGCGCAGAGCGCGGACTCCGAGGTCTGGAAGCCGCGCTCGGTGGGCGCCGCCGCGCCCGGCACGAACGAGTACACGCTCGACAAGGTGCGCCACGACGACTACTTCCTGGACATGCGGACCGCTCCCGCGTCCGCCCGGAAGTGGCTGGGCAAGGCCCGGCTGACCAAGAGCATCGGCACGGCGTTCCCGGACGGTCCGCACAAGATCCGGCTCGCGGCCTCGCACGACATCCTGATCCATCTGCACCGCGTCACGGCGGCTCACCGCCAGTCTCAGTGATCGGTCCCAGTGATCGGTCTCAATGATCGAGACGTGCCGTCCCGACTATTGACTGGCCCATACATCCAACGTGAGAGTGCCGCTCGTGCACAGCGAAATCTCAAGCGAAATCTCACCCGAGAAGACCCAGCCGGACGCCGGACCTCAGCCGGACGCGAGCCCCGAGAGCATGCGCCGGGTGGCCGTGGCCTCGTTCATCGGAACGGCCATCGAGTTCTACGACTTCTACATCTACGGCACGGCGGCCGCGCTCGTCCTGAACGAGGCGTTCTTCCCGACCCTCGACCCGGTCAACGCGACGCTCGCCTCCTTCTCCACCTACGCGGTGGCGTTCGCGGCGCGGCCCATCGGGTCGGTGGTCTTCGGGCACTTCGGTGACCGGATCGGCCGCAAGTCGGTGCTCGTGGCCTCGCTGCTGCTCATGGGTCTGTCGACGGCGCTCGTCGGGCTCCTGCCCGGATACGGCACGTGGGGCATCTGGGCGCCGGTCCTGCTGATCCTGCTGCGCTTCCTCCAGGGCATCGGGCTCGGCGGCGAGTGGGGCGGGGCCGCGCTGCTCGCCGTGGAGCACGCGCCGAAGAAGAAGCGCGGCCTGTACGCCGCCTTCCCGCAACTCGGCCCGTCCGTCGGGTTCTTCGCGGCGACCGGTGTCTTCTGGCTGCTCTCCGCCGTCCTCTCCGACGACGCGTTCCGCTCCTGGGGCTGGCGCGTGCCGTTCCTGCTCTCCTTCCTCCTGGTCGGCGTCGGACTCTTCGTGCGTCTGCGGATCAGCGAGACGCCCGTCTTCGCGAAGGTCATGGACGCGCAGGAGGCCAGCAAGGTGCCCACGCTCGACGTGCTGCGGCACCATCCGCGTGAGCTGCTGCTCGGCGCGGGCGGGATGATCGTCGCGTACGGCCTCTTCTACACGGCGACGACCTACTGTCTCGCCTACTCCACCGGCACCCTGGGCGTCTCCCGCAACACCATGCTGGGACTCTCGCTGGTCGCCTGCCTCTTCCTCGCGGCCGGTACATGGCTCGCCGCGACACGCTCCGACGGCGCGGGCCGCCGCAAGCTGGTCCTCGTGGGCGCCGGGCTCGCGGTGGTGTGGGGTCTGGTGCTCTTCCCGCTCCTGGACACCGAGCAGCCGGTGCTCATGGCGCTGGCGCTCGGCGGCGCGCTGTTCTGCATGGGTGTCGTCTACGGGCCGATGGGTGCGTACCTGCCGGAGCTGTTCGGCACGAAGGTGCGCTACTCGGGTGCCTCGCTCGCCTACAACCTGGGCGGTGTGCTGGGCGGCGCGGTCTCCCCTCTGGTGGCGACCCGGCTGCAGTCCGCGTTCGGTTCCTCGTCGGTGGGCTGGTACGTGAGCGCGATGGCCGTCGTGTCCCTGGTGTGCGTTCTCGCGCTGCCGGAGACGCGGGAGCGCGAACTGAGCTGACCAAAGCGTGCTGCGGGACATCTGGTCAGTACACCGGGGCCGCAGGACGATGGTTCGCGTGGAGCCCTACTGGGAATTGACCTTCGACGCCGACGGGGATGTCGACACCACGCAACGCGACCATCTTCTCGCCCAGGTGGCCGACGAGCGCGTCACCGATCTCCTCGTCCTCGCGCACGGCTGGAACAACGACCAAGACATGGCCACCGACCTCTACCGACGGTTCTTCGCACCGTGCCAGGACCTCGCGGGAGCGCGCGTACGCCTGGGGTACGTGGGCGTGCTCTGGCCCGCCATCCGCTTCCCCGACGAACGGATACCGGACTTCGAGCCCTCGGTCACGGCCACCGGGCCGGGCCCGGCACCGGGCGCGGGCCCCCTGCTCGACGAGCCGACCAGGCTGCTGCTCGCGCGCCAGTTCCCCGACCGTGGCGATGAACTGGCCAGGATCGAAGCGCTGTTGGCGGAACGCTCCGAGGTGCCCTCGCGCTTTTACGAGTACAGCCGCCTCGTACGCAACCTGGTCGCCGTGCACCAGAACAGCGCCGCCTGGCGCTTCGCCAACGACACCTGGACGGGCCTGCCCGCGATGCTGACCGACGACGCGGTCGAGGTGTGCCAGGTGTTCGCCGCGGCGATGGAGGGCACCGGTCAGCAGGAGCTCTTCGGCAGCCTGCGCAAACGGCTCTGGAACGGGGCGCACGAGCTGCTGCGCCAGGCCAGCTACTACGCCATGAAACGCCGGGCGGGCTCCGTGGGCCAGCTCGGGCTCGGCCCCGCCATCGGGCTGCTCGCCCGGGAGGCACCGGAGTTGCGGGTCCATCTCATCGGGCACAGCTTCGGCGCGCGGCTCGTGTCGTACACCCTGCGCGGGATGCCCGCGCCGGTGCGCAGCGTGAAGTCCACGACGCTGCTCCAAGGGGCGTTCTCGCACTACGCGTTCTCCAAGCGCCTGCCGCACGCTCCCTCCCGCAGCGGCGCGCTCAACGGCGTGCAGCGGCGGATCGACGGCCCGCTGGTGTCCTGCTACTCACGGCACGACGACGCCCTGGGCAAGATGTACCCCCTGGCGTCGAAGATCGCCGGCGACTCCTCGACCTTCCTCGGTCTCTGGGAGCGCTGGGGCGCCATCGGGTATGACGGCATCCGGGCGGTGGACGGCGCCAAGCGCGTCAAGCTGGGCCGGGCGATCCCCGCCACGGGGTGCGTGAGCGTGGACGCTTCGTCGGTGGTGCGGCGCGGCGGTCCGCCCTCCGGCGCGCACAGCGACATCTGCCACGAGGAGCTGGCGCGTGTCGTGTTCGCCGCAGGGCGGATTCCGTCGGCTTGACTCCCTCGTCGCTCAGCGGTGCCGGGGGAACTCGACGACCTGCTGGTAGGTGGGCCGGTTCTGCCACTGGACCGGCCCGTGCGTGATCCCGCCGAGCGCCCGGTGGATGATCGAGTCCGCACACCACTGCTCGCCCGGCTTGCAGCTTTCGTCACCGGGATAGACCTCGGAGGCGGGCTTCGCGACGGCCTTGGTCAGAGTGGCCAGAAGCACGTCACGACAGGCGTCCAGCTTCCCCTCCCCGCAGTAAGCGTCACCCAGCTTGCCCTCCACGGGCTGCCCGAGCACCGCCCGCAGGTCCTTGTCCGCATAGCCCCACCAGCCGTACTGGAAGGCCGACCCGGCGTGCGCCCCGGTCGGGCCGTGCCCCGCCGATGGTGACTCGTCGGTGCTCAGCTGCGCCGTCAGCGCCTCGTACAGCTCCTTGCCCATGCCCGGCTTGAACTCCGCCTCGATGAGCAGAGGCCACCAGGCGTCCATGATGCGTACGGCGTCGGGGTGGGCGTACGCCTTGGAGCCCGCCGCCGTCTGATTGCGCTGCGACCCGGCCTTGCGCCACGCCTCCAACTGCTGGACCGCCTCGGCCTGCTGCGGGTCGGTGACGGGCTTGCTCCGCACCACCTCGAGCAGCTCGGGCAGTACCTGCTCGCCGCGCAGGTCGGTGACGGCCGCCTCGGACATGGCCTGGGTCAGCGCGGCACGCGTGACGCCGCCCTCCTCGGTGAGCTTCTTGACCCGTCCGTCGAGCAGATCACCGCGGTGCACGGCGCTGACGCCGAAGCCCGCCGTACTGAAGTCCTTGGCCTGCTTGTTGTTCCAGGAGATGTAGTAGTCCTGATTGACGGATTGCGGGTGCTCGGCCGACGGGGTCAGCGCCGATGTGTTGTTCTCCGGGTCGAAGTCCCGCCATTCGTAGGCCGGTTGGGCCTTGACGGGCAGGGCGGGGTCGATGTCCTTCGCGCGCTGCGGGTTGGCGCCGCTGTTGTAGTAGGCGGTGTCGCGCGAGTCGGCGTAGAACCAGTTGAAGGCGTAGCTGATGTTCTCGGCGGCCTTCTCGAAGGTCGCGGCGTCCTTGACGTACGTCGGGTCGTTGAGCATCTGGAAGCCGATGATCGAGTCGGCCTCGTGGCGGTAGGTGGAGCGCAGCGAGACGTAGGCGACGGGCTTGCCCTCCACGCTCGCGCGGTGGGTCACGACGCCGTACTTCGTGCGGAACACCTGCATGCGGTAGGAGCCGGCGGCCGTGGAGTCGGCGAGGGTCGGCTTCCAGGCGTTCTTGCGCTCCAGCTTCTCCATGGGGGTGCAGGTGCCGTGGTGGAGATAGTGGGTGGAGCGCTTCGTGGGCGCGCCACCGCCCGGTTCGCAGAGCTCGACGGCGTACGTGTCCGTGATGTCCTGCCCGGCGGAGGTGGCCGACCACGCGTAGTCCTGGCCCCGCCCCAGCTGGACGTACATGCCGACACCCGCGAAGGAGACGCCGCGCGCGCTGATGCCGGGGCCCTGGAGTTCCTGCTGCATGAGGAGCTGGGGGGCGAAGTAGCCGGTCTGCGGGCCGAAGACGGCGACCGGGTTTCCGCTCGCGGTGTGCTTGCCCGAGACGAGCAGGGCGTTCGACATGCCCTTCTTGTGACCGTCCTGTCGGAACAGGTCGGCGGGCAGTACCCCGTCGTCGTACATCCCCTGGAGCGGTTTGAGCTTCTTCGGCGCCTTCACCGGGTCCTTGGGAGCGGTGGACGCGGACGTGGCGCCTCCCTCCCTGTCGTACACGAGCGGTTCGCGCTCGACCGAACCGGCGTCGGGCATCGCGGTGCCGCGCGCGTCCTTGGGCTTGCCCGCGTACGGGAAACTCGTGCCGTCGTGGATGGTCTGGACGGCCTCGGGGTCGTTGCGGGCGCGGAAGGACTCCCAGACCTTCGTGCCCTTCTCGACGCCGTACTTCTCCTGGGACTTGAGGAGGGAGAGGGCCGCGTCGACCTCTCCGCCGCCGCCGTTGCCGAAGAGACCGCCGACGACGGAGGCGAGCGCGATCATGTCGGTGATCTTGAAGGGCTCGATCTCGCCGATGTTGGTGATCGCGTCGATCTTTCCGGTGAGGACGTACTCCCCGGGGAAGTAGCGGCCGTTCTTCGACTTCACGCGGTAGGCGTTGAGGCCGTCGATGTAGGCCTGGGCGTCCTCCATGGCCTGCTTGCCGCGCTCGCCCCGCGTCGACTTGATGTACTCGACCTGCTTCTCCAGGTCCTTCTCCGTGTACGGGGCCTGCGGCCAGAACTGCTGCTCCAGGCCCTGGTTGGCGAGCGCGCCGCCCGCGAACGAGGTCAGTTCGCCGCGGCCGATGTGCCGGAACAGGTCGATCAGCCAGAGCCGGTCCTGCCCGGCCGCGAAGCCCGCGCCGAACTCGGTGCCGTAGCGCGTGCTGCCCTTGATGTGCGGGATGCCGTACTTCTTGTCCCGGGTGATCGTCACGTCGTCGCGCGGCTTGGTGACGGAGGCGACCTGACCGCCCGGGACGCCGAAGGACGCGTCGTTGAAGAACTCCGTCAGCTTGTCGTCGGTGAGGGAGGGGCAGCCGGAGGAGAGTGCGTCGTAGGGGCCCAGCTGGTCGTTCGCGTGCTTGGGCTGGGTGCCGAGGACGCGGTGGGCGAGTATCTCGGCGAGCGTGGCGTTGCCGTTCGCGCCGGGAGGCAGCACGTCCGCGCACTGTCCCTCGCAGTAGTCCGTGGCCGGTGGGGGCTCGTCGGCCGCCGCCCCCGGCTGTGGCACGAGGAGGGAGGCGGCGAGGGCGAGCGCCGCGGTGGCGGTGAGGGTTCTGAGCCGGACGGTGCGTCGTGGCATGTGTGCTCCTCTGGGCTCCGCTTGTGCTCCTGTGGGAGGGAGTTGGGGCGGAGGTTACTGGCGGGTTGCCGAACCCGGAAGATGAACATGCGTCGCCTTTCCAGAATCCCCACATCGTCACTGCTCACGGCCCTTTGCCGCGGGTCTGATGGCATCCATCCGAAATCGGATGGGAGATGAGGGAGCCGAATCGTGTGTCGATACGTCTACTCGGCAACGTCCGAGAACGAGCGACGGAGGTGCAGGGCGATGGCCGGATTCCGGAGTCTCGCGAGACAGGTGCGCGATCCGCTGAGTGATTTGGCACTGCGGCGGTATTCACTGCGCAAGTGCCTGGAGAGGTTCGCCCCTTACGGCCACCGGGCGACCTGGGACCATCTGTGCTCCCGGGCGGGCTTCGGGCCCGAGGACCGCTCGCCCGACCCGGCGCGGCTCGTCGCCGCGCTCGACGAACTGGAAGCGGCGCGTGCGGTCTGGCTCTCCTACGAGCGGTGCTTCGCGGAGCGCCGACGCAAGGAGAAGCACGACGGGCTTCGCCGGCCCGGCAGCGTGGACGACTGGCACCGGTGCACCTGGGGCGGGTTCGGGGTCGCCTGGTGCGAAGACCCCGGCATCCACCCCTCGATGCCGCTCGCCGAGGTGCTGCGGCGGCTGATCGCGGCGCTGGAACGGGAGCCGGGCACGGTCTGCCCGGTATGCGACCGGACCGACCTCGTCTGGACCCACGGCCTGGCGCACGAGCCCTCCGCGGGCGCCGTCTGCACGGGCTGCGGGATCGTCGTGCCGGCCCCGGTGCTCACGCCCGCCGCGATGGCGAGGGCGCGGGCACGGCGGGCACGGCCGCTGGTCTCGGCATGACGTCCGGCCGGGGCGTCCGGGGGCGTACGGCGGCTAGGGCGTCGCCACGTCCGTCTGTATGGCCAGCTTGAACTCGGCGAACATGAGCGGTGCGGCGATCTTCACGTCGCCGGGGCCGCGCGCCGATATCTTCAGGCCGACCGGTGTCTGCGGGTGGACGAACATCTGCCACATGTGCGTCCGGTACTGCCCGCCCCTGCTCGGGACCCAGTCGGTGGTGGCCGTCGAGTCGTACCCGGTCGAGACGCCGAGCGGGTCGCGCACATAGCGCGCGCGGTACTCGGTGGGCCGGTCGTCCGGCTCCCAGAAGATCATCGCCGACAGGGTGCCCCAGCCGTGGTGGCTCGGCCAGATGAGCCCGGAGCGGGCGTCCGGGAAGCCTGACGGGCTGGTGTCGCCCTTGCCGGGGTCGTGCATGTGCCACGGGTCGTACGACTCCTCGGTGCCCGCGTACGGAAACCGCACGAGGTGGTAGCCGTCGCTGTCATATCTGATCTTCTGGCGCCCCGAACGCGCGGCGCTCCACAGCAACGAGCAGATGGCTGTTCCCATCGGACTTCCCCCTGTGTGTCGTCTGTGCGTCGTCGTCTGTGCTGTCCTGTGGCGATGCAGGTATGTCTGAACGGTGCCCGCGGCGCGGGCGATGGTGCGTTGATCCCGTTGTCGCCCGGGGCGATGGCCGCGTCCGTGCTGGAAGCCGTCGCGGCCGGTGCTCGGGATGTTCATGTACACCCCAAGTCCCCTTGTGGGCAAGACACATTGACGCCACGTGCGGTTGCGGCCGTGCTGGCGGCGGTCCGCTCCGTGTCCTCCGTCCCGGTGGGGGTGACCACGGGCGCCTGGGCCGTCCCGGACCCCGAGGAGCGGGTGGCGCACATCCGCGCGTGGACCGTACTGCCCGACCACGCGTCGGTGAACTGGCATGAGCCGGGGGCGGAAGCGGTGGCCGCGGCGCTCCTGGAGCGGGGTGTGGGCGTGGAGGCGGGCATCTGGTCCGGCACGGACGGCACGGAACGCTTCGCGGCGTCGGCGCTCGGCCCGCGCGTCCTGCGGGTCCTCGCGGAGGTGACGGACCCCGACCCCGGCACGGCCCGCGACTCGGCCCGCGCCCTGCTCTCCGCGATCGGCCCGGCGCACGGCCGCCCGGTCCTGCTGCACGGCGAGGAGGGCGGCACGTGGCCCGTGCTGCGGCTCGCGGGCCGCCTGGGTCTTGCGACCCGCGTCGGCCTCGAGGACACGCTGACCCTGCCGGACGGGGAGCCGGCTTCGTCGAACGCTCAGTTGGTGTCGGCGGCGCTGTCCCTGCTCAGCACGCCGTCCCAGGAGGGGTGAGCGCACCGCTCGTCGTGGGGCAGGGCGAGGAGCTGGACCCGGGCGACCGGCTCACGGTCACGACTTGGCCCGGCCCTCCACCAACAGCCGGGAGCCGGTGAGGCGTTCGCCGAAGACGTCGTCGGGGTTGGAGAGCACGCAGTTCTCCAGGGAGAGACAGCCACAGCCGATGCAGTCGGTGAGGTGATCGCGCAGGCGCCCCAACTGCTTGATCCGCTCGTCCAGTTCGGAGCGCCAGGCCTCCGAGAGGCGTGCCCAGTCCTCGCGGGTCGGGGTGCGCTCCTCGGGGAGCGAGTCGAGCGCCTCGCGGATCGTGGCGAGCGGGATGCCCACCCGCTGGGCGGCGCGCACGAAGGCGACGCGGCGCAGCGCGTCACGGTGGTAGCGGCGCTGGTTGCCCGAGGTGCGGCGGCTGGTGATCAAGCCCTTGGTCTCGTAGAAGTGCAGGGCGGACACGGCCGCGCCGCTGCGGGCCGAGAGCTGGCCGACCGTGAGCTCGTGGATCTTCTCTGGGATCTGGGGCACCCCTCCAACCCTAATGGCAGATCCGCCGGCCGCGACGACCGGTCCGTTGACACACGTCGGCACACACAGCATGCTGAGCAAGCGCTTAGTTCGAATACTTTGAGGAGGCCAGGGACATGGCAGAGCCGAGGATCTTCGCGTCGGCCGACGACCTGCGTGCCGGAGTCGGCGAGCAGCTCGGGCACAGCGAGTGGCTGGAGGTCGACCAGAAGCGGATCGACCTGTTCGCCGACGCCACGGGCGACCACCAGTGGATCCACGTGGACGCCGAGAAGGCGGCCCAGGGCCCCTTCAAGACGACCATCGCGCACGGCTATCTGACGCTGTCGCTGCTGCCGAGCCTGGTGCCGCAGGTCATGCGGGTCGAAGGCATGAAGATGGGTGTCAACTACGGCACCAACAAGGTCCGCTTCCCCTCGCCGGTGCCCTCGGGCTCCCGGGTGCGGGCGACCGCCGTGCTCAAGGAGGTCGAGCAGACCAAGGACGGCGGCGTACAGGTCACGGCCGTGGTCACCGTCGAGCGCGAGGGCGCCGAGAAGCCCGCCTGTGTCGCGGAGTCGGTGTCCCGCTACTACTTCTGAGGCGGGCCGGGGTCACGAGGCCGCCTGCCGGGCCCCTACCATCCGCAGCACGAGGTCGGCGTAGAGCGCGCCGACCTCGTCAGGCGTCCGGGTGCCCGCGACGTTGAACCAGCGGGCCACGTCGATGCAGAGCGAGAGCACGGCCAGCGTGGTGCCCGGCACGTCCTCGACGTCGAACTCCCCGTCCCGCACCCCGTCGTTGATCATGTCCCGCACGGCGGCGTCCGACTGGCGGCGCAGCGCGACGATCTCCGTGCGGTGCTCGTCGCCGAGCGCGTCCAGCTCGTACTGGACCACGCGGGCGGTGGTGTGGTGGTCGGCGTGCCAGCGCACGAAGGACCGTACGGCGTCGTCGAGCCGCTCCGCCGCGGTGCCCGGACCGTCGGCCGCGGTGCGCAGGAGCCGCAGCGCCTTGTCGTGGCCGATCCGGCTGATGCGGTGGAGCAGCTCTTCCTTGGTCTTATAGTGGATGTAGAGCGCCGCCGGGCTCATGCCGGCGCGGCCCGCGATGTCCCGGGTCGTCGTCGCGTGGTACCCACGCTCGGCGAAGGCCTCGACGGCGGCGATCAGCAGCCGCCGCGCCGCATCAGGCGTGACCTCGCCCCATGGCAGGTCATCGCCCTCGGTCTTCTCCGCCGTGCTCATCGCCCACTCCTTCCGCCGGTCGGGAGGGACACCATACCCCTGACGGTGAGCAAGCGCTTAGGAGGCCGGTCAGGCCACCGGCTTGAACGGGTCGTGTTCGGCGAGAATCTTCTCCAGACGGGCCTGGTCGACGCGGCTGACGAGCTGGTCCGCCTCCTGCCGGTCCCTGATCACCTTGGCGAGGGTGAACGCGGAGGTCGTCAGGTACAGGACGGAGACGGCGAGGAAGGCGCGGATCCAGCCGCTGACGTCGAGGCTGTAGATGCCGATCGCCGTCGCGCTGATGGCCACGGCGAACGACGCGATCGCCTGACCGTAGTAGGCGGTGGAGTTCTGCTGCTTGACCGGTGCCGGTGTCTCACTCATGGTCAGAGCCTCGCCCGGGAGCGGTCGCGGCACATCCGCTCGCGTACTCAGCTCCCGTACTCAGCTGGGGCGGTCGGCTCGCGTACTCGGCTCGGGTGGTCGGCCCCCGTAATCAGCCCGCGTACTCCGCTCAGAACGCCGAGATCCCGGTCAGCGCACGCCCGATGACCAGCTTCTGGATCTGGCTCGTGCCCTCGTAGAGGGTCATCACGCGCGCGTCGCGCAGCAGCTTGCCCGCGGGGTACTCGTCGATGTAGCCGTAGCCGCCGAAGACCTGCAGCGCGTTGTTGGCGGCGCGCACCGCGGCCTCGGAGGCGAACAGCTTGGCCTTGGACGACTCCGTGGTGAAGGGCTGCCCGCGGTCGATGAGGTCGGCGACCCGCCAGGTCAGCAGCCGTGCGGCGTCCACGTCCACCGCGATGTCGCTGATCAGCTCCTGCACCAGCTGGTGCCCCGCGATGGCCTTGCCGAACTGCTCGCGCTCGGTCGCGTACATCACGGCCGCGTCCAGGGCGGCCTGGGCGATGCCCACGCACCCGGCGGCGACCGACATCCGCCCCTTGGCGAGCGCCGACATGGCCACCGAGAAGCCCTTGCCCTCGGGCGCCATCATGGCCGACGCGGGGACGCGGACGTCCTCAAGGACCAGCTCGGCGGTGGCCTGGCCGCGCAGGCCGAGCTTGCCGTGGATCGTGCGGCGGCTCAGGCCGGGGGTGTCGGTCGGCACGAGGAAGGCAGAGACGCCCTTGTGCCCGGGAGCGTCGTTCGTCCGCGCGAAGAGCAGCACGACATCGGCCCAGGTGCCGTTCGTGATGAACGTCTTGGAGCCGTTGACGACGTAGTCGCCGCCGTCGCGCACGGCCTTCGTCGAGAGGTTTCCCGCGTCGGACCCGGTGCCGGGCTCGGTGAGCCCGAAGCAGCCGACGTACTCGCCGGAGGTAAGCCCCGGCAGCCACTGCCGCTTCTGCTCCTCGCTCCCCCAGTACGCGATGGTCTTGGCCACGAGCCCCAGCGAGACCGACACGATGCCGCGCACGGACGAGTCGCCCCGCCCCAGCTCCTCGGTCACCAGGCAGTAGGCGAGGTGGTCGCCGCCCGAGCCGCCGTACTCCTCGTCGACGGTGAGCCCGAGGAAGCCGACCTCGCCGAGCTTCTTCACGAGGGACCGGTCCACGCTCTCGGCGCGGTCCCACTCGATGACATGGGGCGCGATCTCGCGGGCCACGAAGTCCTTCGCCAACTGCCGGACGGCGGACTGCTCCTCGCTGAGCTCCAGATTCATCGCGTGGCACCTCTTCGGGTCGACTCTTCGGCTCGGGCGGCCTCGGCTCGGGTTCGTGCCCCGGTCCTGGCTCGGGCTCATGCCCTGGCCCGGATTTAAATTAGCACTGCTAGTTTCTTGCGGCAGCCCTACTATGTGCCGCATGGCCCGACCGCGCAAGCCCCTCCTCAGCAGAGAACGCATCGTCGAGACGGCGCGCGCGCTCGTGGACGCCGAGGGCCTCGCCGCCGTATCGACGCGCCGCCTCGCCGCCGAGCTCGGGGTCAGCGGGCCTTCGCTCTACAACCACTTCCGCACGAAGGACGAGATCCTGGAGGCGGTCGCGGACTCGGTGAGCGCGCGGGTCGACCTGTCGATGTTCGAGGCCGCCGACGAACGCGACTGGCGGACGGCACTGCACGACTGGGCCGTCTCGTACCGAGCGGCGCTCACCCTGCACCCCAACATCGTTCCGGTGCTCGCGAGCGGCCCCGGCCGCCGCCCGGCCGGACTGCGGCTGGCGGACGCGGTGTTCGGGGCGATGGTCGACGCGGGGTGGCCCGCCGCGCAGGCCACGTCGATCGGCGCGCTGATGCGGTACTTCATCATGGGTTCGGCGCTCGGCTCCTTCGCCGGTGGCTTCGTGGACGACGCGACCGCGTACGACCCGGCCGACTATCCGCACCTGGGCCAGGCCCACCTCCTGGCCGAGCGCCAGCAGGAGATCGACGAGCGCGCCTTCGAGGCGGGCCTGCGGGCACTGCTCGACGGGCTCGCGCTCCAGTACGCCCAGGTGGCGGCGCCCACTGGGTGACTCCTCGGGGAACGCCTCAGGCGGCACCCGGGGTGGCGCCACAGGGTGACCGTTCGGCGCGGACCGAACGGTCGGCAGCGCATCCTTGAACCATGACGGACCCCGCGACCCCTCGTCTCGCCGCGCTCGCCGGGCTCATCGCCGACGAGACACGCGCCGCCTGCCTGCTCGCCCTGCTCGACGGCCGGGCCTGGACCGCGGGTGAGCTGGCCCGGCACGCGGGGGTCGCCGCGTCCACGCTGAGCGAACATCTGGGCAAGCTCGTCGCGGGCGGGCTGCTGGCCGAGGAACGGCAGGGGCGGCACCGCTACGTCCGCATCACCGACGCGCGTGCGGCACAGCTGATCGAGGACCTGACCGCGTACGTGCGGCCGGGCGGGGCCACGGTACGGCCGCCGCGCACGTTGCGGGAGTCCAGCGCGAGCGAGGCGATGGCGCGTGGGCGCACCTGTTACGACCACCTGGCGGGCCACTTGGGGGTCACCATCACCCGGGCGATGACGGAGCGCGGCCTGTTGCGGCAGGACGCGGGCTTCGCCCTGACCGACCAGGGGATCGACTGGTTCGGGGAGTTGGGCATCGGCCTGGAGCGCACCGGCCGACGCCCGCTGGCCCGTGCCTGCGTCGACTGGACCGAACGCAGGCCGCACCTGGCCGGGGTCGCGGGCGCGGCGCTGTGCCGCCACGCGCTGGACGCCGGCTGGTGCGTGCGGATCGGTTCGGAGCGGGCGGTCAAGGTGACACCGGCCGGATCCCGCGCACTGGAGACACACCTCGGTGTCGCGGCACCCCGTTAGGTAGATGTAAGGTGCATCTGCCTTGTCGGGGGAAACATGGACGTAACACGGGAGTGAGCCGTGCGGCACTCAACGGATGCCAAGGGCCTGCCTTTTGGAACCGCGGGGCCGACCGCAGGACCCAGCGCAGGACCGACCGCAGGGCCGCCGGCCAGGGCCTTGCGCTTCGCCGCTCACGTCCTGCGTGGCCAGGCGCAGGTCACCTTCCTGCCCAGCGCGGCGGCGGGCGCCGTCTTCTGCGTGGCGCTCTTCGCCGCGGGTTGGCAGTACGGCCTCTACGGCCTGGCGGGCACGGCCGTCGGCACGGCAACCGCGCGGCTTCTCGGGGCGGACGGCGACCGCGTCTCGACCGGGCTCGAAGGCTTCAACGCCTGCCTGACCGCGCTGTGTTTCGCGGTGTTCCTCGGGGCCGGCCATCTGTCCACGGCCGCGCTCGCCCTCGCGGGCTGTGTGGTGGTCACGGTGGTGACGGCGGCGGCCGTCAATCTCCTCGCCGTCTGGGAGCTGCCCTCGCTCACACTCCCGTACTGCCTGCTCGCGAGCGTGACGACGATCGCGGCGCCCGGCTTCGAGCGCGTCTGGCACCACGGGGGCGCCCTGGCCGCGCCAACGCGCGCGGCGACCGGCCCGACCGCGCTCCAACTCGACGACGTGGCCCGGGGGTTCTTCGCGGGCTTCGCCCAGATCTTCTTCATGCCGCAGTGGTACGTCGGGGTGATTCTGCTCGTCGGCCTCTTCGTGGCGAGCCGCCGCGCGGGGGCCGTGGCGTGCCTCGGCAGCGCGGTCGGGATCGGTTCGGGGTGGGCGCTCGGAGCGCCGGCCGCGCAGATCGCGGACGGCACGATGGGATACAACTCGGTGCTCGTCGCGCTTGCCCTGTGCGGCGTCTTCCTTCCCGCGCGCGGTGCGACACTCGCGTACGCGACGGTGGGCGCCGCCACGGCGACCGCCGTCGGCTCCGCCATGTCGGCGCTCCTCGCACCGTCCGGCGGGCACCCGTTCACCTGGCCGTTCGTGCTGACGACGCTCGCGTTCCTGGCGGCGGCCAAGTCCTTCGCACGGCTGCGTACGACGGCTCCGGCACCGTCGGTCAAAACGGCGCCGGAGCCGGTCGCGACCCCGGCCGTCAGCGGGAACTCGCCTGCCCCGCAAGCACCTTGATGGAGATCAGGGCGATCACGGCGAGGCCGATGATGTATGCGGAGACGGCCATCGAGGTGCCTGTCACCTCCAGGAGCAGCACCATCACGAACGGCGCGAGCCCGCCGCCGAACACGGCCGCGATCTGGTAGCCGAGCGACGCTCCCGTATAGCGCATCTCGGCGGTGAACAACTCCGCGAAGAGCGCGGCCTGCGGCCCGTACATGATGCTGAGGAAACAGCTCGTGACGAAGGTGCCGACGGCCAGCCACAGCAACGAACCGGTGTCGATGAGCAGGAACATCGGCACGGCCCAGACCGCGAGCCCCGCGGCGCCCAGAGCGTAGATCTTCAGCCGCCCGATGCGGTCGGAGAGCGCGGCGGAGGCCGGGATCAGGGCGAGTTGGGTGAGGCTGACGCAGAGCGAGACGGTGAGGACCGCGCTGCGTTTCATGTCGAGTTCGCGAGTGGTGTAGTCGAGGACGCCGGTGATGATGATGTAGAAGGTCGCGGTATTCACCGCGAACGAGCCGCCCGCCAGGAAGACGGTGCCGAGGTGGTGGCGGAGGATGGTGCGCAGGGGTGAGTTGCCCCCTTCGCCGCCTGCGGCCTTCTGGCTCTTCTCCTTCTGCGCGAGGGCCTTCTCCGCCGCACGGAATTCGGGGGTCTCCTCCACGCGTGTGTGGATGTACCAGGCGAGGACGAGGACGAGGAGCCCGACCATGAAGGGCACCCTCCATCCCCACGCCTCGAAGGTGCTCTCGCTGGTGACGGCACCGGCGATCAGGAAGACCGTGTTGGCGGTCACCACGCCGATGGGCACGCCCAGCTGGACCAGGCTGCCGTAGAGGCCGCGCTTGCCCTCGGGGGCGTACTCGGTGGCCATCAGCATCGCGCCGCCCCACTGCGCGCCGACGGCGATGCCCTGGAACACGCGGAGGGTGACGAGGAGGATCGGCGCGGCGATGCCGACCGTGTCGTACGTGGGGAGCAGACCGATGCCCGTGGTGGAGAGGCCCATCAAGGTCAGGGCGAGGACCAGCATGGGCTTGCGGCCACGCTTGTCGCCGAGATGCCCCGCGATGATGCCGCCGATGGGGCGGGCGAGGAATCCGACGGCGAAGGTGGCGAAGGCGGCGAGCACTCCGGCGGACGAGCTGCCGGAGGGGAAGTACAGGTCGCCGAGGACGAGGGCCGCGGCGATGCCGAAGACGAAGTAGTCGTACCACTCGACGGCCGATGCGAGGGCGGCAGCGGTGGCGACCTTGCGGCGGTGGGGATCCGCCGGGTTCGCGGGCTGAGCGGATTCGGGCTGGGGGGCCGCCGTGGGGGCGGACGGTGCGGGATCCATGCGGGTGCACACTCCGGTGGGTCCGGGGACGGGACAGGGGGTGGGCGTGTGATTGCAGGGACCGTACCGACCAGTGGGTATGTGGTCAACGGTTCGCACGGATTCTTGCCCCGGGGCAGCAGGCAGTGTCCGGTAGGCCGGGTCTGTTTCCCCGGACGCCCGGGGAAACAGACCGGGCCTCCGCACCCGGCCCCCGCTCCTCACATGCCAAAGGGGCTGGATTCCCAGCCCCTTTGGCATGTGACGGCGGCCGAGGACTAGAACACCACCAGCGCCCGGCCCCCCTTCCCCGCCACCATGTTCTCGAAGGCGGCGGGGATCCCGTCCAGCGCGATCCGGTCCGTCACCAGGCCGCTCAGGTCGAAGCGCCCCGCGCGGATGTGGTCCGCCAGGACCGGCAGATCCACCGCGGGGTCCGAGTTGCCGTAGACGCAGCCGGCGAGGGTCCTGCCCCAGTGGAAGATCTCCAGGGCGTTGAAGGTGACCTGCTGGTCCTTGCCGCCGATGCCGACCACCGTCGTACGCCCGCCGCGCCGCGTGGACTCCCAGGCCGTACGGATCGTCACCGCGCGGCCCACGCACTCCACGGCCACGTCCACGCCCTGGCCACCGGTGAGCTTGCGGATGTCCTTGGCCGTCTTCTCGGAGGCGACGACGTACTCCGTCGCTCCGGCCGACCGCGCCAACTCCTCCTTCTCCGGGGACACATCGACCGCGATGATCCGCGAGGCACCGGCGATCCGCGCCGCCTGGAGCGTCGCGAGGCCCACTCCCCCGACCCCGAAGACCGCCACCGTCTCGCCCTCGCGGACCTTCGCGGAGTGGTGCACGGCGCCGTACCCGGTCAGGACGGCGCAGCCGAGGAGCGCCGCGTCGGTCAGCGGGATGCCGTCCGGGGCCGGCAGCACGCAGTTGCCCGCGACCACCGTCTCCTCGGCGAACGCGGCGACGTTCAGGCCCGGGTGGAGGTCGGCGCCGTCCGAGGCACGGCGGGCGTACACGTCGGCCGCGCCGGCCAGCGCGTTCACGCACAGCCACACCTCACCGAGCGAGCACGGGTGACAACCGCCGCAGGAGGGCGCCCAGTTGAGGACCACCCCTGCGCCGGGGGCGACGTGCGTGACTCCCTCGCCCACGGACACGACCGTCCCCGCACCCTCGTGCCCGAGCACGGCGGGCACGGGTACCCGCATCGTGCCGTTGGTCAGCGACAGGTCGGAGTGGCAGACCCCGGCGGCGGCGAGGCGCACCCGCACCTGGCCCGGGCCCGGCTCGGGCAGGTCGATCTCGGTGATCTCCAGGGGAGAACCGACGGCTGGCAGAACAGCGGCGCGGACCACGGTGACGTACTCCTTGAAAGGCGGGTGGTGAAGGGATCAGAACTGGAGGGACTTCGTCTGGAGGTACTCGGCGAGACCGTGCGGGCCCAGCTCGCGGCCCACCCCCGACTGCTTGTAACCGCCGAAGGGGGCAAGGGGGTTGAAGCTGCCGCCGTTGATGTCGACCTGTCCCGTGTCCATGCGCCGGGCGAAGGCGACCGCCTCCGCGTCGTCCGCCGCCCAGACCGCGCCCGCGAGGCCGTACACGGTGCCGTTGGCGATGCGCAGGGCGTCGTCCTCGTCCTCGTACCTGATGATCGAGACGACGGGACCGAAGATCTCCTCCTGGGCGATGGTCATCTCCGGGGTGACGTCGGCGAAGACCGTGGGCTGGACGTAGTACCCCTGCTCGCGCGGCGCTTCGGAACCGCCGGCCACCACGCGCGCGCCTTCCTCGACGCCCTTGTCGATGTAACCCCGCACGCGCGCCTGCTGCTTGGCGTTGACGACGGGGCCGATACGCGAGCCGTACTTGACCGCGGCGGCGGACGCGAGGGCCACCGCCTCGTCGTACCGCTCCGAGTCCACCAGCATGCGGGTCCACGCGCTGCACGTCTGGCCCGAGTTGGACATGACGTTGGCGACGCCCACGTTGACCGCCTTGGCCAGGTCGGCGCTGGGCAGGATGACGTTGGCGGACTTGCCGCCGAGCTCCAGGGCGACGCGCTTGACCGCGGCGCCCGCGGTGGCGCCGATCTGCTTGCCGACCGCCGTCGAGCCGGTGAAGGAGACCAGGTCGACGTCCTCGTGCTCGGCGAGCGCCTGGCCCGCGACCGGGCCGAGCCCGGTGACCAGGTTGAAGACACCGGCGGGGATGCCCGCCTCGTGCACGGCCTCGGCGAAGAGCTGGGCGGTGAGCGGTGTGTCCTCGGCGGGCTTCAGGACCACCGTGCAGCCCGCGGCGAGCGCGGGGGCGACCTTGTTGACGATCTGGTGCAGGGGGTAGTTCCAGGGCGTGATCGCGCCGACCACTCCGACCGGCTCCAGGTAGACCGTGGAGTTGCCGATCTTCTCCTCGAAGGCGTACGTCGCGGCGAGCTCGGCATACGAACCGGAGACCAGGATCGGTACGCCCGCGTGCACCATCTGCGAGAACGGGAGCGGGGAGCCCAGCTCCGCCGTCACCGTCTCGGCGATCTCGTCCTTGCGGGCGACCAGCTGGTCGCGGAGCGCGCCGATGAGCGCGCCGCGCTCGGCGGGCGGGGTCGCCGCCCAGGCGGGGAAGGCATCGCGGGCGGCGCGTACCGCCGCGTCGATGTCCTCGGCCGTGCCGGCGGGGACCTGGCCGATCGGCTGCTCGTCGGCCGGGTTCAGGACCGTGATCGTGTCCGTGCCGACGGCGGGCCGCCAGGCGCCGCCGATGTACATGCCGTCGTGGGCCTTCATCGCTCTCCTCGGTTGGTCGTCCGCACCTCGTCCACCCCAAACTAGCGCTGATAGTTTTTCTCCACCAGGGGCGCCGGAGGAGGGGCCGGAGCCAGGGACATTTCCCCCGGCTCGGGGCCTACCCCCCGGACGGTCCCCCGAAATTCGATTTCGTGCATGTGACATACACATGTCAAAGCGTCAACTCTCTTGATCTACGCCTGTAGAGCCGACATTCTGCTGACCGCGCCGTGAGCGGAACGCACCGCTCCCGGCTGTGTGTGCGATCACGCACGCGCCCCCACAGTTGCGCCGCCCGACCCAGGACGCGCGCCGCCAATGAGGAGGACTCCCTCGTAATGGCAATTCTGCGTAGCAAGAAGACTGTGATCGCCGCGGCGATCTCGACCGCCACCGCCGCCACTCTGTTCGGTGCGGTCACCGCCCTTCCGGCCCAGGCCGCTCCCGCCGAGGGCACCGTGATCGGGGCCGGTTCCGCCGACGCCGTCAAGGACAGCTACATCGTCACGCTGAAGAAGAACTCGGGCTTCAAGGCCGCCTCCACCCAGGGCAAGGGCCTGATATCCGAGTACGGCGGGTCGGTGAAGAAGACCTTCAAGGCCGCGCTCGACGGATACACGGTCGAGCTGAGCGCGGCGGAGGCGAGACGCCTCGCCGCCGACCCCGCCGTCGCCTCGGTCGAGCAGAACCGCACGGTCCGGGCCGACGCGACCCAGACCAACGCCCCCTGGGGCCTGGACCGCATCGACCAGACGAGCCTGCCGCTCTCCGGCAGCTACACCTATCCGGACACCGCGGGCTCGGGTGTCACCGCGTACGTGATCGACACGGGTGTACGCATCACGCACTCCGAGATCAGCGGGCGCGCGGTGAACGGCTACGACGCGGTCGACCGCGACAACACCGCCCAGGACGGCAACGGCCACGGCACGCACGTGGCCACCACCATCGCGGGCAAGACGTACGGCGTCGCCAAGAAGGCCAAGATCGTGGCCGTCCGCGTGCTCGACAACAATGGCTCCGGCACGACCGCCGGAGTCATCGCGGGCATCGACTGGGTGACGAGCAACCACGCGGCGGGCGCCCCCGCCGTGGCCAACATGTCGCTCGGCGGCGGCGCGTCCACCTCACTGGACAACGCGGTGAAGAACTCGATCGCCGACGGCGTCAGCTACGCCGTCGCCGCGGGCAACGAGGGCGTCAACGCCTCCTCGTCGTCCCCGGCGCGGGTCCCGGCGGCCATCACCGTGGGCGCCACCAGCAACACGGACGCCAAGGCCAGCTGGTCCAACTACGGCTCGGTCCTGGACATCTTCGCGCCGGGCGTCTCGATCAAGGCGGGCTGGCACACCGGCGACACGGCCACGAACACCATCTCCGGTACGTCGATGGCCACTCCCCATGTCGCGGGTGCCGCGGCCGTCTACCTGGCGGGCCACTCCTCGGCCACGCCGGCCCAGGTCTCGTCGGCACTGGTGAACGGCGCCACGACGGGCAAGGTCACGAGCCCGGGCAGCGGCTCGCCGAACAGGCTGCTGAAGATCGTCCCGTAGCCAACAGGTCTTTACTGAGCAGCACCCGTTCCCCGGAGGCAGCCGGCGCCTCCGGGGAACTTCCGTACGCCGGCTCGTCCGGCGGTCCTCTCCTCTAGGCTTCACCTCAACTCCGGTGTTCCGGAAGGCTTCTGCAAGGTTTTCGACGGAGGTGGGAAGTGAGCCGGTCAAGGAGCAAGGTGACCATCACGGAGATAGCCAGGCAGGCGGGCGTCTCGGTGCCGACGGTGTCGCGGGTGGTCAACGGCCGGTCCGACGTCTCGGAGGAGACCCGCGCGCGCATCGAGGACCTGCTGCGCGAGCACGGCTACGAACGGCGGCCGAGCGCGCCCGGCAGCCGCGCCGCCCTCGTCGACCTGGTCTTCAACGACCTCGACAGCCCCTGGGCCGTGGAGATCATCCGCGGGGTGGAGGAAGTGGCACACGCGGCCGGCGCGGGCACGGTCGTCTCCGCGATCCACGGCGCCTTCGGCTCGGCCCGCCAGTGGATGAAGAACCTGCGGGCCCGCGCGTCGGACGGCGTGATCCTGGTGACCTCCGTCCTGGAACCGACGCTCCACGACGAGCTGCGCCGGCTCGGCGTGCCGCTCGTCGTGATCGACCCGGCAGGTTCACCCGCCCTGGACGCACCGACCGTCGGCGCCACCAACTGGGCGGGCGGGATGGCCGCGACCGAACATCTGCTCTCCCTGGGCCACCGCAGGATCGGCTTCATCGCCGGACCGCCGAGGCTCCTGTGCTCGCGGGCCAGGCTCGACGGCTACCGGGCCGCGCTGGAGGGCGCGGATGTGCCCGTCGACGACGCGCTGATCGTGCCGGGCGACTTCTACCACGCGTCCGGGTTCGCCGGGGCGGGGACGCTCCTCGGCCTCGCCGAGCCGCCGACCGCGCTCTTCGCCGCCAGCGATCAGATGGCTCTCGGCGCGATCGAGGCCCTGCGGCGGCGCGGCCTGCGGGTTCCCGAGGACCTCAGCGTGGTGGGCTTCGACGATCTGCCGGAGGTCAGCTGGTCGGCACCGCCCCTGACGACCGTGCGCCAGCCGCTGTCCGACATGGGCAAGCTGGCGGCCCGTACGGTACTGCGGCTCGCGCTCGGCGAGGAGCCCGCGTCGCCCCGCGTCGAGCTGGCCACGGAGCTGGTGGTGCGGGCGAGCACCGCGGCGCGCACCTGAACGCCCCTCAGACGATCTGCCACCCGGTCGGCCTCCCGACCGGCCTCCCGATCTCGTCCCGAGCGTCCCCGAACTCCCTTTCCTGCCAGGAGCGTTGACATGCCCGGGCGTCGCCCGTAACTTCCGTGCGCATCGACCGATAGTTTTCGGAACTCTTCCGGAAGGTGCGCTGCGATGCCTACCCCTCCCCTGCGCCGACGCATACGTACGGCCCTGGCCACCGCGGCCCTGACACTCGCCGCCACCGGCCTGACCGCCTGCGGCAGCGGCGGGCCCCAGGACAGCGGGGGCGGTGGTGGCGCCGCGCTGGAGGCCTGGGTCTACGGCGACCCGTCGGCGGCCGTTCAGCGCAAGGTCGTCGACCGCTTCAACAAGACCTCGGACGTCAAGGTGAAACTCGTCGAGATCCCCGGCGAGGGCTACCAGGACAAGATGCGCACCTCGATGGGCACCGGCAACGCCCCCGACATCTTCTTCAACTGGGGCGGCGGCTCCATCAGCGACTTCGCGGCCAAGGACATGCTCGTCGACCTCGGCCCGTACATGAAGAAGGACCCCGCGCTGAAGAAGGCGTTCATCCCCTCGATCCTGGACGCGGGCCGCATCGACGGGACGTACTACGGCGTTCCGATGCGCGGCATGCAGCCGGTGATCCTCTTCTACAACAAGAAGGTCTTCCGCGAGGCGGGCGCCGAACCCCCCGCCTCCTGGAACGACATGCTCGACCTGATCGACACCTTCAAGGAGCGGGACGTCACACCGTTCGCACTCGCGGGCGCCGACCCGTGGACCGAACTGATGTGGCTGGAGTACCTCCTCGACCGGATCGGCGGCCCCGGAGTCTTCCAGAAGATCATGGACGGCGACGCCTCCGCCTGGAGCGACCCCGCCATGATCGAGGCGGGCGAGATGATCCGTGACCTGGTCGACCGCGGGGCGTTCGGCACGAACTACAAGTCCGTCAACTACACGGCGGACGGCGCGTCCACCCTGTTCGCCCGCGGCAAGGCCGCCATGCACCTGATGGGCAGCTGGGAGTACGCCAACCAGCAGGCCAACCAGAAGAAGTTCGCCGAGTCGGGCCTCGGCTGGACCTCGTTCCCCGCGGTGCCCGGCGGCAAGGGCGACCCCAAGGACGTCGTCGGCAACCCCACCAACTACTGGTCGGTCAACGCCCGGGTGAAGAAGGGCGAACGGCGGGACGCGGCAGTGGAGTTCCTGAAGTTCGCCTCCCAGGAGGCCTACTCCAAGGACCTCGTCGCCAATGGAGACGTGCCGGCGACCGCGGACGCGAAGAAGCAGCTCGCCGCGCACGAAAGCCCCGAGTACGCCGCGTATCAGTACGACATGGTGCGCGAGGCCCCCTCCTTCACGCTCTCGTGGGACCAGGCCCTGCCCGCCAAGTTCACCGCACCGCTCACCAACAACCTGCAGAAGCTCTTCAACGGCGACCTGAGCCCGAAGGGCTTCGCCGACGCGATGCGGCGGGTGAAGTGAGCCCGGCCCCCGCCGGCAGCCGCGTGGGCCGTCCCGGTCTGCTGTGGGCGGCGCCCGGCGCCCTGTTCTTCCTCTGCTTCGCGCTCGGCCCGCTCCTCCTCGTCGGCTATCTCTCCTTCACCGACTGGGACGGACTCGGCGGCCTGCCCGCCTTCAGCGGCACCGGCAACTGGCGCCGGCTGTGGGAGGACTCCACGATGCGCGGGGCGGTGGTCCTGAGTCTGCTGCTCACCGCGCTGACCTGGCTCGTCCAGACGCCGATCGCGCTGCTGCTCGGCGTCTGGGCGGCCGGCCGGCAGAAGAACCGCGCCGTGCTGAGCGCCGTCTTCTTCCTGCCGCTGCTCGCCTCGTCGGTGGCGCTCGCGCTGCTCTGGAAGACTCTTCTGGACCCCAACTTCGGCCTGATCGCCGACATCGGGCCGTGGATCGGCTTCGCGGACGGCGACGTACTCGGCTCCTCGCGCGGGGCGTTCGGCGCAGTGCTCTTCGTGGCGGCCTGGCAGTTCATCCCGTTCCACACCCTGCTCTACCAGGGCGGGGCCCGGCAGATCCCGCGCTCCCTCTACGACGCGGCGTCGATCGACGGGGCGGGCACGGTGCGGCAGTTCTTCCACATCACGCTGCCGCAGCTGCGCAACACCATCATCACCTCGTCCGTCCTGATGGTGGTCGGCGCCCTGACCTTCTTCGACACCGTGCTGATCCTCACCGAGGGCGGCCCCGGCACGGACACCACGATCGTCCCCTACTGGATGTACGAGAGCGGCTTCGTCTCCCGCGACATGGGCTACGCGAGCGCCATCGCCACGGCGCTCGTCGTGGTCGCGACGGGCATCTCCCTGCTGCTCGTACGGCTCACCGGCTTCGCGGCGATGCGCTCCACGCGGGAGGGCCTGTGACCAGCACCATCGAGCGGCCGGGTACCCATGCCCCGGTACGTCCGCCGCGCAAGACCCGCCGTCGGCGGCGCACTCGCCCCAATCTCCCGGCCGGAGCAGCCTCGCTCGTCTGGCTGGTGATCATCGCGCTGCCGCTGTACGTCCTGCTCGCCACGACCCTCCAGTCGCGCGACGCCTACTTCGACCGCGGCGCGCTCTCCGTCCCCACCGATCCGACCCTCGACAACTACCGCCGCGTCCTGGACAGCAGCTTCTTCACCTATCTCCTCAACACCGCGGTGGTCACGGTCGCCTGTGTGGCGATCGTCCTGGTGCTCGGCGTGTGTGTCGGCTACGCGGTGGTGCGTGCGCGGGGCCGGGGCGCCCAGCGCCTCTTCCAGATGTTCCTGCTCGGCCTCGCGATTCCCGCCCAGGCCGTGATCATCCCGGTGTTCCTGCTGATCACGAAGTTGCAGCTGTACGACTCGCTGCTTGCGGTGATCCTGCCGACGGCCGCGTTCGCGCTGCCCGTGAGCGTGTTGATCCTCGCCGGTTCCATGCGCGACATCGACGAGGAGCTGTACGAGTCGATGGCTCTCGACGGTGCCGGGCCCGCCCGCATCCTGCTGCGCCTGGTCGTGCCGATGTCCCGCGGGGGCATCTCCACGGCGGCCGTCTACACCGCCCTGCAGGCCTGGAACGGCTTCCTCTTCCCGCTGATCCTCACCCAGTCCCCCGAGTCCCGGGTGCTCACCCTCGGGCTCTACGACTACGTCGGCGAGTTCCGCGTCGACGTGCCGGCGCTGCTCGCCGCCGTGGTCCTGTCCATCGTGCCCATCTTCGCCGTGTATCTCTTCGCCCGCCGTCAGCTGGTCGACGGTCTGATGGGCGCGGGCGGCCGCTGACTTGAGGAGTTTCATGGTCCACCCCTGGCAGGACACCACGCTGCCCGCGTCCGAGCGGGCCGCGGACCTGCTCGCCCGGATGACGGCACAGGAGAGACTCGCCCAGCTCTACAGCGTCTGGCCCGGCTCGGACGCCCAGGAGAGCGGCGATGTGGCGCCGCTCCAGCACGAGGTCGCCGAACGCGTCGACCTGGAAGCACTGCTCCCCCACGGGCTCGGCCAGGTGACGCGCCCCTTCGGCACGGCCCCCGTGGAGCCCGCCGAGGGCGCCGCCCGGCTCGCCGCCCTCCAGGAGCGCGTCCGCGCCGCGAACCGCTTCGCCCTGCCCGCCGTCGCGCACGAGGAGTGCCTCACCGGTTTCACCGCCTGGCAGGCGGCCGTCTTCCCCACACCGCTCGCCTGGGGCGCCTCCTTCGACCCCGAGCTCGTGGGCCGGATGGCGGCAGCCATCGGCGAGTCGATGCGCGCGGTCGGCGTCCACCAAGGGCTCGCCCCGGTCCTGGACGTCGTACGAGATCCTCGCTGGGGCCGCACGGAGGAGTCCATCGGCGAGGATCCCTACCTGGTGGCGACCATCGGCACGGCCTACGTCCAAGGCCTCCAGTCGGCAGGGATCATCGCCACGCTCAAGCACTTCGCGGGCTACGGGGCATCGCGCGGGGCCCGCAATCACGCCCCCGTGTCCATCGGCCCGCGCGAACTGGCGGACGTCATCCTGCCGCCCTTCGAGATGGCGGTACGTGAAGGGGGCGCGCGCTCGGTGATGCCCGCGTACAACGACCTGGACGGGCTCCCGGCCCACGCCCACCAGGCGCTGCTCACCCACCTCCTGCGCGAAGACTGGGGGTTCACCGGGACCGTCGTCTCGGACTACTTCGGGGTGTCCTTCCTGGAGTCGGCCCACGGGGTCACGGGCTCCAGGGCGGGGGCCGCCGCGCTCGCCCTGACGGCGGGCGTGGACGTCGAGCTTCCGGCGGTGCGGTGCTTCGGGGCGGGGGCCGCCGCCCCGCAGGACGCGGTGGACCGGGCGGCCCTGCGCGTACTGACCCAGAAGTGCGAACTGGGGCTCCTCGACCCGGACTGGACGCCGGGGCCGGCCGCTGCGTCGCCCGTGGACCTCGACCCGCCTCATATGCGGCTGCTCGCCCGCGAGTTGGCCGAGGAGTCGGTCATCCTGCTCGCCAACGCCGACGGGGCGCTTCCGCTGGCGCACGACGCGCGGATCGCCGTGGTGGGCCCGCTCGCCGACGACCCGGCGGCGATGCTCGGCTGCTACACCTTCCCGCGCCATGTGGGCGTGGAGCACCCGGAGTTGCCGATGGGCCTCGCCGTGCCGACGCTGCTCCAGGCGCTGCGCGCGGAGCTCCCGGAGGCGGTGTTCGTGGCGGATCCGGCCGACGCGGACGTCTGCGTGGTCGTGGCCGGGGACCGGTCCGGGCTTTTCGGGAGGGGCACGTCGGGCGAGGGGTGTGACGCGGCGGACCTGGAACTGCCGGACGATCAGGGCGACTTGCTGGACGGCGCCCTCGCCTCGGGGACCCCCGCGGTCCTGGTCCTCCTCACCGGCCGCCCCTACGCGCTCGGGCGCTGGGCGGACCGCCTCGCCGGGGTGGTGCAGGCGTTCTTCCCCGGCGAGGAGGGCGGCGGCGCGGTCGCGGGCGTGCTGTCGGGCCGGGTCAATCCGTCGGGGCGGCTGCCGGTCAGCGTGCCCCGCGAGCCGACGGGCCAGCCCTGGACGTACCTGGCTCCCCCGCTCGGTCACCGCGGGGAGGCGAGTTCCCTCGACCCGACGCCGCTGTTCCCTTTCGGCCACGGCCTGTCGTACACGACGTTCGCCTGGGACGTGTCCCCCGTCCCCGGGGAACTGCCCACGGACGGCGAGGTGACGGTGCGCGTCACGGTGACCAACACGGGCGGTCACTCGGGAGCCGAGGTCGTCCAGCTCTACCTCCACGACCCCGTGGGCCGGGTGGCGCGTCCCGTGGTCCGCCTCGTCGGCTACGCCCGTGTGCCGTTGGCGCCGGGTGAGTCCGCGGAGGTCGAGGCCACGTTCCACGCCGACCTCGCCGCGTACACGGGCCCCGAGGGCCACCGCATCGTCGACCCGGGGACTCTGGAACTCCGTTTCGGCGCGTCCAGCACGGCGATCCACCATCGGGTGCCGCTGACCCTGACGGGCCCGGAGCGGACCGTGGGCCACGAGCGGCGGTTGAGGTGCGAGATGCGGGTGAAGTAGGGGTCGCGTGCCTGCTCCCCTCGACTCCTGTGGCGCCTGTGGTCCTTTCGGGCCTTCCGGCGCCTCAGCCCCTCAGCCCCTCCCGCGCCTCAGCTCCCCTCAGCCCCTCCCGCGTTTGAGCAGCGGGGGTCTGGGGGTGGCGCCCCCGGTGCCTGGAAGGGGCGAGGTCGGGGAAAGCCCCGCAGGGCTGCGCCTCAGCCCCAGCCCGGCAGCCACCAGCAACAGCCCGCCCAGCATCACGAACGGAGCCGCGACCCCAGCCACCCCGGCGATGAGACCCGCCCCCGCGGGCGCGGCCACCTGCCCCAGCCGGTTCCCCGTGAGCCGCAACGCGAGCGCGGTGGACCGCGCCCCCTCCGGAGCGGCCTGCACGACAGTCGTCATCGACAACGGCTGCCCGACCCCGAGACAGAACCCCAGCAGCACCAGCATCACCCCCAGCCCCCACACGGGCACCGGCAGCGCGACCCCCGCGCACAGCACCGCGGCCAGCAGACACGTGACGACGATCAGCACCGTACGGCCGAGCAGATTGATCAGCGGCGTCATGACGAGCCGACAGGCGATCGTCGCGGCGGCCCGCAGCGAGAGGAGCACGCCGACCGTCGCGGGCGCGATGCCCCGGTGCTCACCGACCACCGGCAGGTAGGCCGTGAGGATGTCCGTCGCGGAGAGCACCGCGAGGCTGATGAAGATCCCCGCGGGCACGCCACGGGTGCGCAGAATGCCGAGCACCGGGACCTTGTCGCCGCGCTCGGCCGAGCCGTCGGCGGGACGGACGTGCTCGATGCGCCACAGCGAGGTGAGCGCGACCGCCGCGACCGCTCCCGACACGAGCAGGGCGAGGGCGCTCGTACGCCCCATGTCCCCGCCGATGAGGGAGCCCGCGGCGATCGGTCCGATCAGCTGCCCGAGCGAGGCGCCTATCGTGAAGTGCCCGAAGTTGCGGTCCTGTTCGTCGGGGGCGGACTGCCGGGCGACGATCGACTGGGCGCCGATCACGAAGCAGAGGTGGCCGAGGCCCATCACGCCGCTCCAGGCGGCGAGCGCGCCGAGCGTCCCCGCCGTGCCGCTGAGCGCGCACCCTCCGGCGATGAGGACCACGCCGATCGGCAGGAGCGGGGCACACCGTCCGTGGTCCGTCCTGCGTCCGAGCGGCACGGCGGCGAAGAGCGGGAGCAGGGCGTACACACCCGCGATGACCCCGATCGCCCGCTCGTCGGCGCCCAGCGAGAGAGCCCGGTAGGAGACGGCCGGACGCGCCATCGACACCGCCCCCTGCGCGAAGCTGAAGGCGATGACGAGGCGCAGCAACCAGGCCCGGCCCGGTGTCGATGGCATCAGATGATGCCGAAGAGGATTCCGGAGCCGAGCACGACGAGCGAGGTGAGCACGGCCCATTTGACGGTGAACTTGGTGTGGTCGCCGAACTCGACCTTGGCCATGCCCACGAGGACGTACACGGCGGGCACCAGCGGGCTCGACATGTGCAGGGCCTGTCCCGCGATCGAGGCGCGGGCGATCTCCAGCGTGCCGACGCCGTGCGCCTGGCCCGCCTCGGCGAGGACCGGCAGGACACCGAAGTAGAAGCCGTCGTTCGACATGAAGTAGGTGAGCGGCAGCGACAGGAGGCCGGTGACCAGGCCCATCTGCGGGCCCATGCCCTCCGGGATCGCGTCGACGAGCCACTTGGCCATGCTGTCGACCATGCCGGTTCCCTGGAGGACGCCGGTGAAGACGGCGGCCGCGAAGACCATGCCGGTGACGTTGAGGACGTTCTCCGCGTGGGCGCCGATGCGGGCCTTCTGGTCCGGCATGTGCGGGAAGTTGACCGTCAGGGCGAGCGCCGCGCCGAGCAGGAAGAGCACCGGGATCGGCAGCCACTCCATGATCATGGCGGTGAGCAGCACCACGGTGAGACCGGCGTTGAACCAGTAGAGCTTGGGGCGCAGGGTGGAACGGTTCGGGTCGAGCCCCTGGAAGCCGTCGTCCTCCTCCTCGC
Source organism: Streptomyces sp. NPDC050147 (assembly GCF_040660195.1). Taxonomy (NCBI): domain Bacteria; kingdom Bacillati; phylum Actinomycetota; class Actinomycetes; order Kitasatosporales; family Streptomycetaceae; genus Streptomyces; species Streptomyces sp. NPDC050147. The sequence goes on from NZ_JBFALJ010000018.1 coordinate 64,657, forward strand.
CGGCCTCGTCGGCCTCGTCGGCCTCACCCGCGGGGTCCGCGTCCGTTCCCGCGCCCGCTCCCCCGGTGGTCTTCTTGACGAGCGAGGTCCGCCCGCCGGTGCCGCCACCCGCACCCACCAGGACCGTCTCGCTCGCCGTCTCCTTCTCCAGGACCTCGTCGAGGGAGAGCATGCCGAGCCGCTTGCGCTCCCGCAGGCCCAGTGCGTAGGAGAGGAGGAAGACGGCCACGAGGCCCATGGCGAGCGCCGGGATCATCGGCACGAAGATGTCGGCGGCGTCGACCTTGAGGGCGGTCGCGGCGCGGGCCGTCGGACCGCCCCAGGGCAGGGTGTTCATGACGCCGTTGGCGGTGGCCGCGACGCCCGTCATGACGACGAGGCTCATCTTGAGGCGTTTGTAGAGCGGATACATCGCCGAGACCGTGATCATGAAGGTCGTCGATCCGTCGCCGTCGAGCGAGACGATCGCGGCGAGCAGCGCGGTGCCGACCACGATGCGCACCGGGTCCGCCTTGCAGAAGCGCAGGATGCCCCGGACGATCGGGTCGAAGAGGCCGACGTCGATCATGACGCCGAAGTAGACGATGGCGAACATGAGCATGGCCGCCGTGGGCGCCAGATTCCCGACGCCTTCGAGGACGTAGTCCCCGAGATGGGCTCCCTTTCCTACGAACACGCAGAAGAGCGCGGGGATCAGCACCAGTGCCGCGATCGGCGACATCTTCTTCATCATGATCAGCACCAGGAAGGTGGCGATCATGACGAATCCGAGGATTGTCAGCATGGGGGCTACCTAACGTTCACCATCGAACTCCCACCAGGTCTGGCGGTCCGGTTGACGTTAGGACCCGTTCTCAAGTGTTAACAAGATGTTGACGTGTGAGCAATAAGCGCAAAACTCCAGGTCAACGAGTTGTCGCTGGAACGAGGGCGGTGACGGACACCGGGAAGCCGTTCAGTACGGACGTCCCGGAGAGCGGGTCGAGGAGGGTGCCGTCCAGGAGCTGGTTCACATTGACCCCCGGGTTCTCGGCGGCGACGGCCAGGCGGGTGCCGGGACGGTCGTGGCCCCAGCCGTGCGGCAGGCTGACCACTCCGGGGCGCACGGCGTCGGTCACCTCCACGGGGACGGTGAGCGAGCCGCCGGCGGCCTCCACGCGCGCGTGGCCGCCGTTCTCCAGGCCGATGCGGGCCGCGTCCGCGGGGTGGACGTGCAGGGTGCAGCGGTTGGAGCCGCCGGTGAGGGTGCGCACGTTGTGCATCCAGCTGTTGTTGGAGCGCAGGTGGCGGCGTCCTACGAGGACGAGCTCGTCCGGGGCGGCGCGCAACGCGTCCGTCAGGCGCGGCAGGTCGTCCGCGATCGGTCCGGGGAAGAGCTCCACCCGGCCGCTGCGCGTCTTGAGCACCTGCGGGAGGCGCGTCTTCAGCGGTCCGAGGTCGATGCCGTGCGGGTGGGCGAGCAGCCGGTCGAGGGTGAGCCCGTCCTCGTGTGCGCCGAATCCGTCGCCGTAGGGGCCCAGGCGCAGCATCAGGTCGAGCCGCCGCTCGGGGCCGTTTTCGCCGGTGAGGAGAGCGGCGAGTTCCTTGGGGTCGCGGCCGTACGCGGGCGAGTGCGGCTCGGTGACGGCCTTGCCGAGGGTCTTGTCGACGACCATCGCGTCCACGGCGGCCGGGTCACCGCCGTGCATACCGCTCGCGGCCAGGACGAGACGCGCGAGGATCTCCGTCTCGGCCATCCTGCCGTCCGCCAGGGGCAGCGCGGCGCGGGTGTAGCGGACCTGGTTGCGTACGGCGAATCCGTTGAAGGCGAAGTCGAAGTGCGGGCTCTGGGAGGGCGGGGGCGGGGGCAGGATCACGTGGGCGTGGCAGGAGGTCTCGTTCAGGTACGGGTCGATGCTGACCATGAAGTCCAGTGAGGCCAGGGCCTTGTCGAGCCGGTCGCCGTCGGGCGTCGAGAGGACGGGGTTGGCCGCGACGGCGACGACCGCGCGGATCGCGCCGTCGCCGGGAGTGTCGATCTCCTCGGCGAGCGCGGCGATCGGCAGTTCGCCCTTGGCCTCGGGGTGCCCGCTCACCCTGCTGCGCCAGCGGCCGAGGGCGAAGCCCTTGCCGGGGCCCGCCGGGCGCGGTGCGCGGTCGGTGGCCGAGAGCGGGAACAGGGCGCCGCCGGGCCGGTCGAGGTTGCCGGTCAGGACGTTCAGTACGTCGACCAGCCAGTTGGTGAGCGTGCCGTGGACGACGGTGCTCGCGCCCATGCGGGCGTAGACGGCGGCGGTGGGCGCGGCGGCCAGGTCGCGGGCGAGGGCGCGGATGGTGTCGGCGGGCACGTCGCAGGCCGCGGACACGGCGTCGGGGGTGAGGTGCCGTACGGCTTCCCGTACGTCGTCGACACCCTCCACCTGGCCTTCGAGCACGCCGAGGTCGGTGAGTTGCTCCGCGAAGAGGACCTGGATCATGGCCGCGAGCAGGAGCGCGTCCGTGCCGGGCCGGATCGCGAGGTGCCGGTCGGCGAGCTTGGCGGTGCGGGTGCGGCGTGGGTCGACGACGGTGAGTGTGCCGCCTCGCGCGCGCAGCGCCTTCAGCTTGCCCGGGAAGTCGGGGGCCGTGCACAGGCTGCCGTTCGAGTCCAGGGGGTTGGCGCCGAGCAGGAGGAGATGGTCGGTGCGGTCCAGGTCGGGCACGGGGATGGCGAACGCGTCGCCGAAGAGGAGTCCGCTGGAGACGTGCTTGGGCATCTGGTCGACGGTGCTCGCGGTGAAGATGTTGCGGGTGCCGAGCGAGCCGAGCAGCACGGGCGGGTAGAGGCCGCCCGCCATGGTGTGCACGTTCGGGTTGCCGAGCACCACGCCGACGGCCTGCGGCCCGTACCGCTCGATCAAGGGGCGCAGCCCGGCGGCGACGGCGTCGAACGCCTCGTCCCAGCTCGCCTCGTGGAGCACGCCGTCCTTGCGTACGAGGGGGCCCTTCAGGCGGTCGGGGTCGGAGTCGGCCTCTGGGAAGGAGGCGCCTTTGGGGCAGATGAAGCCATGGCTGAACACGTCGTCCCGGTCCCCGCGTGCTCCGGTCACGCGCGCGGCGCCGGCAGTCCCTTCGATGGTGAGCGTGAGCCCGCAGGTGGCTTCGCAGAGGGGGCAGATACGCAGGGCTGTGCTGGGCATGGAGGACCCTCCAGGGCGGCGGCTGAGGCGCACGTGCTCTCTCACCATACCGACCGGTATGCATGGCGTCAGGCCCCGCGAACGATCCCGTCGCGAAACCGCGCACCGCGTCCCCTGCGTTCGGTCCGGTGAGCCCGCGAAACGTTCAGTCCAGTGAGCCCGCGAAATAGGAGTGCAGCAGGGTCCGCGTCTCGTCGATCAGGTCGGGATCGCCCGACGGGTGCACACGGAAGGCGAGTTGAAGGACGGCGTCCACCGCCTCGACACCGACGAGCACCGTGCGGCGCAGCTTCTTGTCCAGTGGACGGTCGAGGTGGCTCGCGAGCAGTCCCGCCACCCGCGCGGCCACGTCCGAGTTGGCGTCGGGCATCGCGTCGGGGGCCGAGGGGATGCCGAAGTCGACCAGGCCGAAGCCGGGGACGCCGCGCTTCATGGCGAGAAACTCGTCGAAGGCCACGTCGACCGCACCGCGCCAGTCGCCGCGCTCCACCCCGGCCATCCGCGCCGCCACGCGCTCCGCGTAGGCGTCGAGGTTGCGGTGGGCCAGAGCGTCGGCCATGGCCCGCTTGTTGCCGAAGAAGCGGTAGACCGAGCCGATCGGGACGCCCGCCCGGGCGGCGACGGCGCGGGTGCTCAGGTCTTCGTAGCCGACCTCGTCCAAGAGGTCGGCGCAGGCATCGAGGATGCGGGTCAGACGCTCGGCGCTGCGCTCCTGCACGGGCACGCGGCGCAAAGTCTTCGGGGGCGCAGGGTGCTGTGGCTGATCACGGTGGGGCATCCCCGGGAGAGTAGAGCATTGTTCACATCCATGGACCCCCTTGCGGAAGGAAAAAGTGAATCCTACGGTGTCCCATAGGAATCGTTGACGAGGGAGCGATGATGAGCCGGGAACACACCAGCGGCGCAGTGCGTGCGGACGCGAGCGACGCACGCAAGACGGCCGAGGCACTGACGTACCTCTCCGGCTTCGGCAACGAACACAGCTCCGAAGCCGTGCCCGGCGCCCTGCCGCACGGCCGGAACTCGCCCCAGCGCGCCCCCCTCGGCCTGTACGCGGAGCAGTTGAGCGGCACCGCCTTCACCGAGCCCCGCGCGCACAACCGCCGCTCATGGCTCTACCGCATCCGCCCCTCGGCCGCGCACCCGGCGTTCACCCGCGTCGACAACGGCGCACTGCGGACGGCCCCCTTCACCGAGACGCCCGACCCCAACCGCCTGCGCTGGAACCCGCTCCCCGAGCCCGCACCCGGCACGGACTTCCTCGCGGGCCTGTGGACCCTGGGCGGCAACGGCGACGCCACCCAGCGCACCGGCATGGCCGTGCACCTCTACCACGCCAACGCCTCCATGACGGACCGGGTGTTCAGCGACTCGGACGGCGAACTCCTCGTCGTACCCGAGCGGGGCGGGCTGCTCCTTCGCACCGAGTTCGGCCTGCTGTGCGCCGAGCCGGGCGAGGTGGCGCTCATCCCGCGCGGGGTGCGCTTCCGTGTGGAGCTCCTCGACGAGACCGCCCGCGGGTATGTGTGCGAGAACTACGGCGCGCCCTTCCAGCTCCCCGACCTGGGCCCGATCGGCGCGAACGGCCTTGCCAACGCACGGGACTTCAGGGCTCCGGTCGCCGGATACGAGGACAGCGCCGACGACGGCCGCCCGGTGGAGGTCGTGAACAAGTTCTGCGGGAACCTGTGGCGGGCGACCTACGACCACTCGCCCCTCGACGTCGTCGCCTGGCACGGCAACCACGTCCCGTACGTGTACGACCTGCGTCGTTTCAACGTCCTCGGCACCATCAGCTACGACCACCCGGACCCGTCGATCTTCACGGTGCTCACCTCGCCGTCCGACACCCCGGGCCTGGCGGGCGTCGACTTCGTCGTGTTCGCGCCGCGCTGGCTGGTCGGCGAGGACACCTTCCGGCCGCCGTACTTCCACCGGAACGTGATGAGCGAGTACATGGGCCTGATCGAGGGCGCGTACGACGCGAAGGCGGAAGGTTTCGTGCCCGGCGGCGGTTCGCTGCACAACATGATGTCGGCGCACGGCCCCGACCGCGACACCTTCGAGAAGGCGTCGGCCGCCGAGCTGAAGCCCCAGAAGATCGACGACGGGCTTGCCTTCATGTTCGAGACGCGCTGGCCGGTGACGGCGACCGAACAGGCAGCCCAGGCCGGACACCTGCAGCGCGGATACGACGATGTGTGGGAGGGTCTGGAGCGCCATTTTCGAAACTGATCGGCAACTGATCCGTTTCGATGCTGATGCCGATGCGGACTGATTGACTGATTCGGAGAGACCGTGACCGCTTTCGCCCCGGACTCGATCGTCCTGAATCGCAAGCTGCCGCTCTGGTACCAGGTGTCGCAGTCCCTGCGCGCCTCGATACTCGGCCGCACGCCCGACGCCCCGCTCCGGCTGCCCACCGAGGAGCAGCTGGCGGGGCACTACGGCGTGAGCGTCCTGACCATGCGCCAGGCGCTCAAGGAGCTGGAGGACGAGGGCCTGATCACCCGGCACCGGCGGCGCGGCACGTTCATCGAGCCGAGCGCCCAGCGCGGCTCACCGGTCCGGCTGCTCGGCTCGGTCGACGCGATCGTGGCCCAGCAGTCGGGCATGAGCACGCGGTTGCTCGCGCACGGCACGGGCCCGGTCTCCGGTGAACTCGCCGATTACTTCCCGGATCTGACCGAGGTGGCGACGTACCACCGGCTGCGCAGCGACGAGAAGACGGGCGAACCGACCAACCACGCCCACAACTTCGTACGCCCCGAGCTCGCGGACCGCGTCGACCTCGACGACCTGACGCGCTGGCCCATGACGAAGGTCCTCCGGGACGTGGTGGGCGTTCGCATCAGCCGCATCACCGACACCGTCGAGGCCACGCTCGCCGACCCGGAGACGGCCCGCCTCCTCGAAGTGCCGCTGCTCAGCCCGATCCTGCACTACACGGGCATCACGTACGACGAGGAAGGACGCGCCCTGGACGTGGCGCGCATCCATTACCGCGGGGACCGCTTCTCCTTCACGGTCACCCTCGACGCGACGTAAGGGTCTCGACGTACGATGCCGGGCGTGACGCACGACGAAGCGCCGCTGCTCGCGGACCTCATGCCGTGGTCCGTCGCACCGCTCCGGCCGGGCCGCGGGTGGCCGATGGGACCGGACGCCGCATCCCTCAGAGCCCGCTGGTCCGCGTTCGTGCGGGCGGACACGGCGGAACGCGAGAAGCTGCTCTCCCCCTCGCGCTCGCGCACGCTGCACACCGCGGTCGCCCAACTCCCGGGCCATCCGGGCGGCACGGTGCCGCTGGCCGCCGAGCCCGGCCCCTGCCCCGAACCGGTGCGCGTCCTGCACGGCCCCTTCGACGAACAGTGGCTGATCCCGGACCACCGGCTCATCGACGCCGCGCGCCCGGAGCTGTGGCGCGTCGCGGGCGAGGGTCAGCTGTTCCTCGTCGAGCAGGGTCACGTCACCGGTTCCTCGGGCCCCGCGGTCCTTGCCTCCGCCGTGCTGCCGGACGGGCGCTCCCCCGCCGGGCGGCCGGGCCGCATCCGCCCGCTGTTCCGCCGCCCCGGGGGCATCGAACCCAATGCGGCTCCGGGCCTGCTGGCGCATCTGTCCGCGTCGCTCGGCCAGGACGTCGTCGACGCCGGGGATCTGCTGGCCTGGACGCTCGCCGTCGCGCAGCCGTCACCGGCCGGGTGCCGGGTGCCGCTGACGTCCGACCCGGAGCTCTGGACGCGGGGCACGGAGCTTGGGCGCCGCGTCCTCGCGCTCCAGGCCCGCGGTGACGGCACACGGCCGAAGCTTCCCGGCGGCCGGCGACCCTACGTCCGCGCGCCGCTCCCCGCCCGCCCCGCTGAGGTCTCGTACGACGCCGACGAGGAGGCCCTGTGCGTGGACGCGGGCCGCATCTCGCCGGTGCCGCGGGAGGCGTGGGAGTTCGAGGTGAGCGGCGTGCGGGTCCTTGAGCTGTGGTTCGCGCGGCGCACGGAGACGGGTGAGAGAGGCTCCCTGGAGGCGATCCGGCCGACGGAGTGGCCGCAGGTCTGGACGTCCGAGCTTCTGGAGCTGATCACGGTACTCGCGCTGCTGGCGGAACTCCGCCCCCTCCAAGCCGACTTGAGCAGGTCGTTCGAGGGGGCAACCACCTCCGCCATCACCGCGGACGCACTGCACCGGGCAGGCATCCTCCCCGTGCCCGGCACGGCCCGCCGCCCGGCCTCGGTCCTGGACCACCACGAGGAAGGCCCCGGCGGCCAGTTCGCCCTCATCTGAGCCGCCCGGCCCGCGCGGGCCTCCGGGACCAGGAGGAAAAGACCCCGGCCTGAGCGACGGCGGCCCCGGCACCGGCATGGGCACCGGTACCGGCTCTCAGGTGAACGAGTCCAGGAGCCGGTTCAGCATCCGGTCGAACACCTCGTCGGCGTCCCCCGGCGAAGGCCCCTCCGTGAGCGCCGCCGCGAGCCGCGGATAGGCCCCACCGCCCACCTGCCCCGCGAGGTAGGCGAACCGCGCCTGCTGCTCCTGCTCCTCCGACCACGGCAGAGCCCGCGCGCGCTCCGCCATGGCGAACTCGTTGACGACGTACGTCATGACCGAGCCGTTGACCATCCCGATGAGTTCCATCTTGGTGCCGTAGGGCGCGTCGAGATCCTCCAGGGCGCCGAGGCAGTGCTCCAGATACCGCAGGGCGTTCGGGCTGAAGCCGTAGAGCGTCGACATGATCCGCGGCAGCCACGGGTGGCGCCGCATGATCTCGCGGGTCTGCCGGCCGAGCGCCAGCATCTCGGCGCGCCAGCCGCCGTCCGGCGGTCCGGCCGGCAGCACGTACTCGCCGCTCACCGCGTCGACCATCAGCTCGTACAGGTCTTCCTTGCGCGGTACGTAGTTGTACAGCGACATGGTGCCGCAGCCGAGCTCGGCCGCGACCCTGCGCATGGAGACCGCGTCGATGCCGTCCGCGTCGGCGATGCGGACGGCCGCCGCCGCGATGTCCGCCCTGCTGTACGCGGGCTTCGGGCCACGGCCCGCACGCTCGGGGCGCGCCCAGATCACTTCCGGTTCGGCCGCTCGGCCCGCCATTGATCATCACCTCGCTCCCCATGTTAGTTACGTACAGCGTACGTAGTGAGGTACCGTGCCCGCATGACTTCTACGTACGCTGTACTTAGTGAAGGCCTGGAGAAGCGCTTCGGGGACGTCCATGCCTTGCGCGGGCTCGACCTCGCCGTCCCCGAGGGCACCGTGTGCGGGCTGCTCGGACCGAACGGTGCGGGCAAGACGACCGCGGTGCGGCTGCTCACCACGCTCCGGACACCGGATGGCGGGAGGGCGTTCGTCGCGGGGCACGACGTGGTGCGGGAGGCTGCCACGGTGCGGCGGCTCATCGGGGTGACCGGGCAGTACGCCTCCGTCGACGGGGACCTGACGGGCCGGGAGAATCTGCGGCTCTTCGCCCGGCTGCTGCGGGCTCCGCGGGCGCGGGGTGAGGAGCTGCTCGACCGGTTCGGCCTCACGGACGCGGCCGACCGGCCCGCTCGCACCTACTCCGGGGGCATGCGGCGGCGGCTCGACCTCGCGGCGAGTCTGCTGGTACGGCCGAGGGTGCTGTTCCTCGACGAGCCCACCACGGGGCTCGATCCGCACAGCCGTAACGGCATCTGGGACTCCGTACGGGAGCTGGCCGCCGAGGGGACGACCATCCTGCTGACCACGCAGTATCTGGAGGAGGCCGATCAGCTTGCCGACGAGGTCGTCCTGATCGACGGGGGGCGTGCGGCGCACCGGGGGACGCCGGACGCGCTGAAAGCGCAGATCGGGAGTTACGTCGAGGTCGTCCTGCCACGGGACGCGGCGGCGCAGGCGCTGTCCGCTGCCGCGGTCGTCCTCGATCAGCTCACCGGGGGCGAGCCTGTCCTCGACGCCGAGCGGCGCACCGCCGGGGTCGTCGCCCTGGACTCGGATCTCACGCTTCCGCGTGTCGTACGGGAGCTTGATGCTGCCGGGGTGCCTGTCGTCGACGCGACGCTTCGGGCGCCGACTTTGGACGAGGTCTTTCTGCGGCTCGTCGCTCGCGTTTCCTAGACCGCCGCTTCGCGGCAAATTTTTCCCGCCCACCCACCCGATCGCCCCGAAGGGATTTTGCATGAGCGCCATCCTCTACGACGGCACCGCCGTCCTCGGCCGGCATCTGCGGCGCATCAGGCACGCGCCCGCCATCCTCGTCATGACACAGACGATGCCCATCGTCTTCCTGCTCTTCTTCGGCTACGTCTTCGGCAGCGCCCTCGCCATGCCCGGCACCGACTACCGCGCCTTCCTCGTCCCGGGCATGCTCGTCGCGACCGCCGCGAACGGCATCATGACCGGCATGTTCACCGCCGCCCAGGACTCCCACCGTGGCGTCATGGACCGCTTCCGCACGATGCCCATGAGCCGCTCGGCGGTGCCGCTCGGGCAGGCCGCAGCCGATCTCCTGACCACCGCGGTGGGGCTCGTGCCGCTGATGCTCGTCGGGCTCGCGATGGGCTGGCGGATCGAGGGCGGCCCACTTCAAGCGCTGGGCGCCTTCGGCCTGTTGCTGCTCTTCCGGTTCGCGGCGACCTGGGTCGGCATCTTGTTCGGGCTCGTCTCGCGGAGCGAGGAGGCGGCGGGACAGCTGGGCAGCGCGACGTTCATGCTGCCGCTGCTCTCGAACGCGTACATTCCCGCCGACGGGCTTCCGGGGTGGCTGCGCACCGTCGCCGAGTGGAATCCGATCAGCGCGGTCGCGACGGCGGTGCGTGATCTGTGCGGCAACGCGCCCGTGCCGACGGACGCCGCCTGGCCGGTGGCGCATCCCGTGGCCGGGGCGATCCTCTGGTCACTCGTCCTGCTCGCGGTGTGCGTGCCGCTCGCCGTCCGCCGGTACACGCACGGGGGACGGTGAGCGGACGGCCGCACTCTCCTTCGGGGCGGACTACTTCTGGGGCGCGAGCTCCGGTCCGAGCGAGGAGAATTTCTCCTGGGACACCACCCGCTTCGGCGGCCACGTGATGTTCGGCGGCGGCCACTTCTGGCCGGTCTTCCTCAGGAACCACGCCGGGGGCTCGTACATCGGCGGCTCATAGCCGTCCGGCAGCGCGGTCTTCCAACTGACGTCCTTCGTACGCTCCTTGAACTCGTCCTTGACCGCCTTCAGGCGCTCGGGCTGGGTGATCAGGTCGATCGCGGTCGCCGCCAGGTACTTCGCTGCGGCGATCACCGCGGCCTGACCGGGAGCGGCCGCCGCGCAGGCCGCGGTGGACCAGGTGTGCATCTTGGTGCCGATGGGGGCGAGGGCGGCGCCCATCGAGACGGTGGGGACGTTCCAGCTGATGTCGGCGACGTCCGTCGAGCCGCCGCCCATGAACACCGGGTTGGGCGGGGTCAGTTCACCGATCTTGTCGTGCATGCCCTTCTGGGGAAGGCCCAGGGACTCCTGGAGCTCCTTGGCCAGCTCATGCGCCTCGGAGGTGAAGCGGGGCGGGCCTATCTCGCGCATGTTGGCGTGCAGGAGCTCGGCGAAGGCCTTGGCCGGGAGCTGGTTCCAGCAGGCCGAGGTGACGCGGTGGCGGACGGTCGTCTGGGACGCCTTCGCGGCCGCTTCGGAGACCGCGATCACCTTGTCCAGGAGGACCTGGACGCGGGCGGGGCTCCCCTCGCGTACGTAGTACGAAATCTCGGCGATCTCCGGGGTGACGTTCGGGATGTCGCCACCGTTGTTGATCACCCAGTGCAGGCGGCCGCTCGGCGCGAGGTTCTCCTCGCGCAGGAACTCCGACATCGTCGCCATCATCACGGCGGCGTCCAGGGCGGACTTGTTGCCGAGCGGGGTGCCGCCGTGCCCTGCCACGCCGAGGAAGGTGAAGGTGACGGCGGTCATCGCGGTGGTGGTGCCCCAGCCGGTCGCGTTGGCCGTCGAGGGGTGCCAGTCCAGGAACGCGTCGAGGCCGTCGTACACGCCCTTGCTGACGGCGTACGTCTTGCCGATCAGCGCTTCCTCGGCCGTGGAGCCGAAGAACTTCACGGTGACGGGGAGCCGGTGCTTCTTCGCGGCCTGCGCCACGGCTGCCGCGGCGGCGGCCGCCGCCGTGCCGAGCGCGCTGTGGCCGCAGCCATGGCCGGGGCCGTAGCTCGGGGCGAAGGGGTCGTGGACGTACTCGCGCGGATCGTGGTGGCCCACGCCCTTGTTCTGTGAGAGGCCGGGCAGCGCGTCGTACTCGCCGCTGAAGCCGAGGACGGGTCCGCCCCTGCCGTACGTGAACGTGGCGGTGAACGCCGTCGGGAAGCCCGCGGTGCCGAACTTCACGTCGAATCCGACCTGTTCGAGGAAGTCGGCCTCGGCGATGGAGGACTTCCACTCGCGCAGGGACAGCTCGGCGTTGTCCCAGATCTCGGCGTTCAGGCCGGTGATCCGGTCGTCGTGGGAGGTGATCCAGTCGAGCGCCGCGCGCTTGGCAGGGGTGTCGGCCGCGAGGTCTTCGGGCGCTTCGTAGGCCGCGGGGCTGTCGTCGGCGCCGGCGGCCATCGCCGGGTCCGCGTCGGCGGTCATGACGCCGGCGGTGACACCGGCCGCGCCGAGGAGCTGCATGATGTGGCGGCGGCTCAGCGACGGGCCGCTCGCGGGGAGTGCTTCATGCTCATGCTGATCGTGCAGGTCACACACGCGCACCTCCGGGGGTGAGGTTGGGTGTATCAGCCAATCAACCAGCCACATTGGGGCCCGGAAGTTGCGGCGTCAACAGGTGCGCATGACACGGGTGTTACAAGGAGTGCTTGTCGAGTGACGTGTGTGAAGTGGGAAGGGGCGGGTGGGTGGGAGCAAATCCGCCGCTGAGCGGCGGCCGAACCCCCGACCACCCGTGGTCAGCGACCCCCAAAGAGCGACCGACGCAGCCTGCGCAAGGGAGCGAAGAGAGAGACCCTCCGCACACGTGCACCGTGGCCACTGCGGTCGTGCGCGCCCCGCGAGGTCAGCTCACGCATCAGCAGCGTCGCTTCCGCCGTCTCCACCTGCGGGACGGCGGGGCCGCCCAGCACTGCGAGATGGCGGTCGAGACGCGAGCTGGTCGCGCTGCTCCCGCAGGTGATCGCAGGGACACGCGCCCTGCTGCGCACCGTTATCTGTTCCATGTCACTCCCCACCCGTACGAGGGCACCCGGCCCAGGGCAGGTTAACCCTATCGCCCCGTCCCGACACTCGTGCATCCCGGTCACAGGATTCACCTACCCCGTAAGGAGGTTGACGATTACTCTCCGAATACGACTGATTCCAGGGCGAGTTGGACAAGAGGGGCGGAAGCGGGCCGCTCTGAGCGTTCATCGGGTCCGGCGGTCACGGCCAGTGACGCGGTGGACGCGCTCGGGCCCGTGACGCACTACGGCGCGCCGCGTGGACACCGGGGCGACGACGTCGATGCCGCGACCCCACGTGTTTCTCTTCCCGCTCGCGCGTGCGTCCGGAGCGGCCAGGACGTGGGCGATCTCACGTGCTTCGGCGCGCTCTCGCTCGCGCAGGCGGGCGGGACGCCCGAACGGCGGCTCTCTCGAAGCCACGGCTCACGTCGGGCCTCCCGTAGCGGCGCCCAGGCAGTCGCGCAGCCGCGTCTTGACGGTGCCGAGAGGCACGGCCAGACGCCCGGCCACGCCCGCCGCGCCACGGCCACGGGGTTCCGGGAGCCGTCGTTCGTGTAACACCGGGCTGCGATCGAGAGGGCGGTGGAAACATCGCACGGTCGCCCGCACACCGCCCTGGGGGCGGGGCCGCCCGTCGTCCGTCTACCACCGGGCTGCGATCAAGCGGGCGGTGGGAGCGTCGTGAGGTCGCCCGCACGCCGTTCTGGGGGCGGGGCCGCCTCGGTATGTCCGTCCTCGCTATCGTCCGGTGGCCGCGGGGCCGCTTCGGCGCCGGAGCGCCGCGAACCGTGCTCCGGGCGGACATACCGAACCGTCCCCTCGGGTCGCGTCGGCGACTGCGACCCGGTGCCCATGCCGCTTCGGGGCAATCGGGCGGGTGGGCGGGTGGGCGGGAAAGCTTGTTCGGGGTGGACGGAGCTGCGGGGTATCGGGCGGAGGGGCGGGCAACGCTCGTTCGGGCGACGAGCGCTGCGGGGCACCCGTGAAGCGCCGTGCCCTCGGCTACGGAGTCGCCCTGGCCGCAGGGCCTGCAATAGCTCTGCGGCCCGCGGGCGGTCGCCGGGCGGCGGGTCCGCCCTGGTCGTGGTCGCCCTGGGGTGTGGATTGGTGTTCAAGGGGGCGGCAACCGCGCTCGGTTGAGGTAGTTTTGTGGAGAATCGCACTGCTGCGGATGGGGGACGCCCGTGAGCACGAACGAGCGTGTGATCGCGGGGCGCTACCGCTTGCTCGCCCGCTTGGGCGAGGGCGGCATGGGCACGGTCTGGCGGGCCCGCGACGAAGTCCTGGGCCGTGAGGTCGCGGTCAAGGAAGTGCGCGCGCCCGCGGGGCTCCCGGCCAGCGAGGTCGACCGGCTCTACGCCCGCCTGGAGCGCGAGGCCTGGGCGGCCGCCCGCATCCCGCACCGCAATGTGGTGACGGTTTATGACGTGGCGAGCGAGGACGGGCGCCCGTGGATCGTCATGGAGATCGTGCGGGGACTCTCGCTGTCCGACGTCCTGGACGCGGAGGGCCCGATGCCGCCGCAGCGGGCCGCTCGTATCGGAGCCGAGGTGCTCGCCGCCCTGCGCGCCGCCCACGACGCCGGGGTCCTGCACCGCGACGTCAAGCCCGGCAACGTACTCATCGCGAACGACGGCCGGGTCGTGCTCACCGACTTCGGGATCGCCATGGTGGAGGGGAGTTCGGCTCTCACCATGACGGGTGAGGTGGTCGGCTCCCCCGAGTTCCTCGCCCCGGAGCGGGCGCTGGGGCAGCGGCCGGGCCCCGAGTCCGATCTCTGGTCGCTGGGGGTGCTGATCTACGCCGCCGTCGAGGGCCATTCGCCGTTCCGGCAGGACACGCCTCTCAGTACGTTGCGTGCGGTCGTCGACGAGCAGCTGCCGCCGCCCCGGAGCGCGGGGCCGCTGGTCCCGGTCATCGAAGGGCTGCTGCGGAAGGACCCCGCCGCCCGGATCTCCGCCGCCGAGGCCGAGCACCAGCTGCGGCTCGTCGCGGCGGGCGGCACCCCGCAGGTGGCGACGCCTCTGCCGTACATGCCGACCGTCACGTCACAACAGCAACATCAGCAACACCGCGCGCCCTCGCCGTCTCCGCCGCCTCCGGACCGGCAGGAGCCGGTCGTCACCACGACCACCACCGCCCCCACGGCCCGCTCACGCCGCACGGCCCTTGTCCTCGCCGCGGGCCTGGTCGCCCTGGCACTCGCGCTGGGCGGACTCGTGTACGCCCTGGTCAACCGCGACGACGGAGGAGGGGGCGGCAACAACGACGCCCCCTCCGAAGGAGGAGCAGGCGACGGCGGAGCCAACGGAGGCGGCTCCGACGGCGGCAAGAACGGCGGCAACGGCACGTCGGGCAGCAGTGACGGCGGAGGATCGGGCAACGGCGGCGGTGGTGACGGCGGCTCGACCGACGGCGGGTCCACGGACGGTGGCGGCGGAGGGGGCGACGACGGCGGTGGCGGCAACGGCGGCGGTTCGACCACGCACCCGGCGCAGTCCGTCAAGGTCACGGTCTCCGGCTCGAACACGCAGTACAGCGGCGTCTGTCCGCCGGCTGCCGGGCAGGCCCCCTCCTTCACGGCCACGTTCACCGTGGGTCGGGTTCCGGTCACGGTCGACTATCGCTGGGTGACCAAGTCCGGCGAGCCGAGCGACCCCGGCTGGAAGACGCTCAGCTTCGCCTCCGGCGGGAACAAGACCAAGCAGGTGCACCACACGGAGACGGTCGGCGGGGAGCCGGGCTCGACGCATCGAAACGAGATCAGCGTGGAGGTGCGCAGCCCGGTGAAAGCCGACTCCAACTCGGTCGCCTACTCGGTGACATGCGAGGAGGAGACCCCGACGGGCGGGGCCTCCTCCTATGCGCCGAACGAGTAGGGACGGACGGAGTGGGTCAGGATGCCGCGGCGCTGAACACAGGGAGGTAGCCGCGGGACTGGCCCGCGGCCTTGGGGTGGTAGGACTCGCCGATGTTGGTCCAGTTCACGCTGTGCAGCCACGCGTCGCCCGAGCAGATCTCGTGCCCGGTGAAGGTGGAGGTCACATCGCCGAAAGTGAAGCCGTGGTCGGCGGCGCGCTTGGCGGTCGTGGAGTTGAGGAAGTCGGCGGCGCTGTTGATGGCGCCGCGTTCCTTCTCGGAGAGGCCGGCGAGGCAGCCTCCGCCGAGCTTGTAGAAGCGGGGGTATCCGAGCACGACGACCTGGGCGGCCGGTGCCTTGGCGCTGATCGCCGAGTAGACCCTGTCGAGGTTGCCGGGCAGCGTCGTCTCGACGTAGCTGCGCGCCTGCGCGATGCGCGCGAGGCACTTGCTCTCCGACTGGAGCACGCAGGTCGTCATGACGTCGGCGAAGCCGGCGTCGTTGCCGCCCACGGAGAGGCTGACAAGGCCGGTACCGGAGCCGAGAGGGCCGAGTTGATTGGCCACGACATCACCCGTACGAGCGCCCGAGCAAGCCGTGAAGTTGAAGCTGGAGGGTGAGTTGGCGGCCGCCCACAGTGCGGGGTACGCGCGTGGAGTGCGCTTGCAGTCACCGCTTCCGCTGTCGTAGGCGCCGGCTCCGACTCCGGACGAGTAGGAGTCGCCGAGCGCCACATAGCCGGTGGCCGCGGCCTGTTGACCGGATGATTGGTCCGCTTGAGCCGCTGTGGCCCCGGTGAGGGCGAAGGCGGTGGTGAGGAGGAGTGAGGAAGCGTATGCCGTGATTCGGGACAATCTCATGGAACCTCCCTTAGCAGGATTTCTGCCTCGACTGTGGTACCACTCCCCTCAGCGGTCGATAGTGCTCATGTCAATAAGTTCCCCTTCAATTCCCCTGCCCACACAGGGAGTTACGCTCCGGTTCAGGGGTTCATCGCCGAACATCTGCGCAGCCCCTCCGCGTCTTGACGCGCCGCCGCCGACTGCGCGACATTGAAGCCCGGCATCCGGCGCTTCGGGGGGCAAAGTCGCCCATGCAGACCATAAGGATCAAGGCACCGTCATCAGACACCGGGCGAGAGCCCGGGGAGCGTCCCAGACGTCACGAAGACGCGCTGTCGCTGCTGGCGGGCATGGCGGTGGCGGTGGGCGCGGTCGGCGCGATGCTGGCACTCACGGACATCGATTCGCCGCTGCGCGCGCCCTTCACCCTGTTCTTCCTCCTGGCCGCGCCCGGCGCGGCAATCGGCGCGGCTCTCGGCGGACTTGATCCATGGGGCCGGATCGTTACTTCCGTTTCCGGGGCCGTCGCGGTCAATCTGTTGGTGGCCCAGGCGATGCTGGCCCTCCACATGTGGTCGGTACGCGGCGGGGTGGTCGCCATCACCGTGATCGGGTCGCTCATCTATCTGCTGGTACTGGTACGGCAACTTCGACGCCGTACCCCGACGAGGCGGACCTCCTGACGTGGACATCACCGTGCACCGCCCCGGAGAACTCACCGCCGCGGACCGGGTGGCCTGGACGGCTCTGCAGTCCAAGGCCCACCTGCACGGCGCTCCCGAGCTGGCCAATCCTTTCCTCTCCCCGGAGTTCACCCTCGCGGTGGGCCGCTGCCGACGCGGGGTGCGGATCGCGGTCGTACGCGAGGCCGGTGAGCCCGCGGCGTTCTTCCCGTTCGAGAGATCCATCACCGGCGTCGGCCGGGCCATCGGCCTCGGTGTCTCCGACTGCCAGGGCCTCGTGCACCGGCCCGGCTTCACGTGGGACACGCGGGAGCTGCTGCGGGCCTGCGGGCTCGCGGTGTACGAGTTCGACCATCTGGCCGGCGGTCAGGGGCCGTTCGAGGCGGGCGCCTCCGGCTCCTTCGCCTCCCCCGTCATGGACATCGACCAGGGGTACGAGGCCTATCTCGCCCAGCTCAAGGCGAAGTCGCCGAAGTTCATCCGCACGACCCACGCCAAGGAGCGCAGGCTCAGGCGCGACCACGGCCCCGTGCGCTACGTGCACGACGAGCGGGACCCCGCGGTCCTGCGCACCCTGATGGGGTGGAAGTCGGCCCAGTACCGCAGGACCGGCCGCAGCGACCGCTTCGCGCACGCCTGGATCACGCAGCTCGTGCGGCAGCTCTTCCACACCGGGTCCGCTCAGTTCGCCGGCCTGCTCTCGGTGCTGTATGTGGGCGAGGTGCCGGTCGCCGCGCACTTCGGACTGCGCTCCGAGCGGATCATCGCGCAGTGGTTCCCGGCCTACGACCCGGCGTTCGCCAAGTACTCGCCCGGCCTGATCATGCATCTGCACATGGCGGAGGCGGCCGCCGCCGACGGCATCGCATATCTCGACCTCGGGCGGGGCCAGAAGCAGTACAAGGACTCCCTGAAGACACGCGAACTCACCGTGTCCGAGGGGTGGGTGGCTCTGCGCCATCCGACAGCGCTCGGCCACCGGGCGCGGCGCGCTCCGGTCAGGGCGCTGCGCAACACCGTCTTGTCGAGACCGGAATTCTTTGAACCCGCCGACAAGCTGCTGAAACAGTTCGGAAAAATACGATCAAGAAAGAAGGAGTAGCGGCAAGAAGACAGGAACAGGGCACTCCATATGTGCCCGCCAAGACCGGCCAAATCATCGAAAACGTGAGGCCACGTTCCAGGTCTTGCCATACGGTCTCAATCATCAATACCGTCATACATCCACCCGCATCGATCCATCACGCAATGCGATCTAGGGGAGGGCTCAAGATCGCGGTGGTTCCGGCGCGGGGCGCGGTAGGGGGGTGCCGTGCTCGGCGATTGCATTCTTGCCGAGTCACGACCCGCGCGATGCCAGCTCACTCGGCATGCACGGAGATCCATTTCGTCATGCGCAAGTGACAACCCCCCTTTCGAACCGGATACAAAGCCGGACTGCCCGGGGGTGGGCGGTCCACCGGACGAGAGGGATCAGACTCATGACGTCTTTTGTGCGCCCGGCCGAGCCGGATCAGGACCCGTTAAAGAAGCCGGCACTGACCGGTAACTACCGCCCGATTTCCACGCACCTGGCGATCACACCGCCGGTGAGCGTCGTGATTCCCGCGATGAACGAGGCGGAGAATCTTCCCTACGTCTTCAAGACACTGCCCGACTGGATCCACGAGGTCGTGCTCGTGGACGGCAATTCCACCGATGACACGGTGGCCGTGGCGAGAGAGCTGTGGCCGGACGTGAAGGTCGTGCGGCAACTGGGCAAGGGCAAGGGTGACGCCCTGATCACCGGTTTCGAGGCGTGCTCCGGCGACATCATCGTGATGGTCGACGCGGACGGCTCGGCAGACGGGCACGAGATCGTCAGCTACGTCTCCGCCCTCGTCTCGGGCGCGGACTTCGCCAAGGGCTCGCGCTTCGCCAACGGCGGAGCCACGGACGACATGACGCCGATCCGCAAGCTCGGCAACCACGTCCTGTGCTCCGTCGTGAACGCCAAGTTCGGCGCCCGCTACACCGACCTGTGCTACGGCTACAACGCCTTCTGGCGGCACTGCCTCGACAAGATAGACCTCGACTGCACGGGCTTCGAGGTGGAGACCCTGATGAACATCCGGGTCGTCAAGGCCGGGCTCAAGGTGCAGGAGATCCCCAGCCACGAGTATCTGCGCATCCACGGCGTCAGCAATCTCAGCGCCGTACGCGACGGTCTGCGCGTCCTGAGGGTCATCCTCACGGAGCGCTCCAACCGCCGTGGGCAGCGCCGCCGTACTCGTGGTGTTCCCTTCCGCACGCGTCAGGGAGAGGTGTCTTGAGCGCTGCCCACCACCACGGGGGAGGCACGGTCGCGGGTATCTCCGTCGTCATCTGCGTCTACACCGAGGACCGCTGGGAGGACATCCTCGCGGCGGTCTCCTCGGTGCGGGCACAGTCCCTGGCGGCTCTGGAAACGCTGCTCGTGGTGGATCACAACGTCTCGCTCCTCGACCGCCTCGGCAAGGAGTACAAGGAGACCGAAGGGGTGCGGGTGCTCGCCAACGCGGGCCCCCGCGGCCTCTCCGCCGGGCGCAACACCGGGATCGCCGCCTCCAGCGGCGAGATCATCGCGTTCCTCGACGACGACGCGGTCGCGGAGCGGGACTGGCTGCGCCACTTCGCCGAGGGGTACGCCGACCCGAAGGTCTTCGCGGTGGGCGGGCGCACCATGCCCGTCTGGGAGTCCCGGCGCAGGCCCGCCTGGTTCCCCGAGGAGTTCGACTGGGTCGTCGGCTGTACGTACAAGGGGCTGCCCGAGGGGCGCGTGCGGGTGCGCAACGTCCTGGGCGGAAACGCCTCCTTCCGCCGCACCGCGTTCGAGGCGGCGGGCGGCTTCGCGACCGGCATCGGGCGCGACGGCGACAAGCGTCCGCTGGGCTGCGAGGAGACGGAGCTGTGCATCCGCCTCACCCGCGCCAGGCCGGACGCGATCCTGCTCATCGACGACCGGGCGGTGATCCACCACCGCGTCCCCGCGGCGCGCGAGCAATTCCGGTACTTCCGCACGCGGACGTACGCGGAGGGCCTGTCCAAGGCGCTCGTGGCCCGCAGCGTCGGCGCGGACAAGGGCCTCGAGTCCGAGCGGCGCTACGCCACGCGCGTCCTTCCCGCCGGTGTCGGGCGCGGGGTGCGGGACGCGCTGCTCGCCCGTCCCGGCGGCGCGGGTCGCGCGGGAGCCATCGTGGCGGGCGTGGTCACGGCGGCCGGGGGGTACGTCCTCGGGAGTGTCCGCGCGCGCAGGTCAGGCGCCTCTTTCTCGGTCGTGGGGATCGGGACGGATGCGGACGGTGAGGGGGCTGCGGCATGAGCACGGCACCGATCGGCCGAGGCGGGCGGTCATGAACGCTCCCGTGCCGATACTCATGTACCACTCGATCGCGCATGAACCGACCCTGGAGACCCGGGCGTTGTCCGTGTCCCCGGGGGCGTTCGCCGAGCAGCTCGAACTGCTCGGCGAGCGGGGGTTCACCCCACTGACCACGGCCGGTCTCGCCGCGATCTGGCGCTCGCCCGGCCGCGCGCTGCCCGCTAGGCCCGTCCTGATCACCTTCGACGACGGCTACGAGGGCGTGCACCGGCACGCGCTGCCCGTGCTCACCAAGCACGGCTTCGCGTCGACGCTCTTCGTCTCCACGGGCTGGCTGCGCGGGTCATACGACACCGGGGGCGGCCTCGACCTGATGCTGAACTGGGACCAGGTGCGCCAACTGGCCGCCGCGGGCACGGAGATCGGCGGGCACAGCCACACACACCCGCAGCTCGACCAGCTCGACGACGACGATCTCTGGTCCGAGCTGCTGCGCTGCCGGGAGATCGTCACCGAAGAGCTCGGCACCCGGCCCGCCTCCTTCGCCTACCCGTACGGCTATTCGAGCCGGCGGGTGCGCCGCACGGTGCGCGGCGCCGGGTTCTCCCAGTCGCTGGCGGTCGGCAACGGCCTCGCCCGGCGCGCGCAGGGGCCGTACGCCCTGCAGCGGGTGACCGTGCGTCGCTCCACCGGCATCGAGGAGTTCGAGCGGCTCGTCGAGGGCCGTTCGATCGCCCTGAACTTCGCAAGGGACCGTGCCCACACCAAGGGGTACGCCGTGGTCCGCAGAGCCCGACAGGCCCGCCGGAAGGCAACTCGTACCCGTGTCTGACACGTCGACCGCCCAGGCAGACGTCTCTGGGACCCCCGGCACCGAACAGCGGCCGCCGTCCGGCAAGTCGGGCAGGAGGCGCGGAATGCGCCTGCTCGGCGGCGGCTCGGGCGGCTCCGGCGGCGGGAGTCCCCTGTTCCGCAATGCCTACGCGCTGATGCTGAACACCGGCATCTCCGGCGTGCTCGGCGTCGGCTTCTGGCTGGCCGCCGCTCGGTACTACTCCGAGTCGGCGGTCGGCCAGGGCTCGGCGGCGATCGCCGCCATGAAGCTCCTCGCGGGACTCACCGCCCTCACCCTGACGGGGGCGCTGGCCCGTTTCATCCCCATCGCGGGGCGCGCCACGGGCAAGCTGATCTTCCGTACGTACGCGAGCAGTTCGGTGGTCGTCGCGTTCGCCGCGCTGATCTTCCTGTTCACGCTCGACCTGTGGGGGCCCTCGTACCAGTTCCTGCACGGCCCGCTGAACGGCCTCGGCTTCATCGCCGCGGTCATCGCCTGGTCCCTGCTCACCCTCCAGGACGGGGTGCTTACGGGGCTGCGCAGCGCGCTGTGGGTGCCGGTCGGCAACACGATCTTCTCGATCGTCAAGCTGGGGCTGCTGATCGCGGTGGCCGCGGCGATCCCGACGGCGGGCGTGTTCGTCTCATGGGTCGCCGCCATCGCCATGTCGGTCGTCCCGCTCGGCTGGCTGGTGTTCCGGCGACTCGTGCCACGGCATGTGAAGGCGACCCAGGACAAGACCCGGCCGCCGACCCTGCGCGAGATGGGCCGCTTCCTGGCCGGCGACTACACCGGCTCGCTCTTCTCGCTCGCCGTGGTCTATCTCGTGCCGGTGATCGTCGCCTCGCAGGTCAGCTCCGTCGACAACGCGTACTTCTACATCACCACCACGATCGGCGGCACGGTCAACCTGCTCGCCATCAACATGGGCGCGTCGCTGACCGTCGAGGGCGCGCACGACCCGGCGCGGCTCGCGGCGAACACCCGGGCCGCGCTGCGCCGCATGGCCCGCATCATGCTGCCGGTCTGCGGTCTGCTCTTCATCGGCGCGCCCTACATCCTGCGGGTCTTCGGCCAGGGGTACGCGGACGCGGCGACGCCGCTGCTGCGCTGGTTCGCGGTGGGCGCGGCGCTGCGGGTCGTCATGGAGACGTACTTCGCGGTGCAGCGCGCGCAGAGCCGTACGGCCGGAATCGCCTGGATGCAGGGCCTGTTGTGCTTCCTCGTGCTCGGCCTGACGCTGCTTCTGCTGCCGCGGATGGGTCTGACGGGGGCGGGCGTCGCGGAGATCTGCAGCCTCACGGTGCTCGTGGCGATCGCGGCGCCGAAGCTGTACCGGGTGGCGCGGGGGGCCGCGCCGTCCTCGCCGGACGACGCGGGGGCGCCGGACGGCGATCTCGCGGACCTGGGGACGCCCGAGTCCGCGCCGGCGCCCACCGCCGAGGAGGCGGGGCGCAAGAGGGAGCGGCGTGGGCCCGCCTGGGCACTGCGCGAGTCGCTCGACTCGGACACGCTGCAGCTGGCCGTGCAGCCCGACTTCGAGCATCCGGAGCGCAGGCCCGACATGCGGCCGGGGCCGGGGACCCCTGCCGCCGGGATGCCCGCCGTCAAAAGGGCCGCCGCGGGGAGGCCCGCGGCCAAGAAGCCCGCGGGCACGGGGGACGAGGGGGACGACATGGAGCACCGGCCGACCTGGGCGCTGAGATCACCGCTGAAGTCACCTGAACCGCGGGACGAGGTCGAGGAAGAGGCGGCAAAGGCCGAGGACGTGGCGGCGCGGCTCACGCCGATGCGCTCCTCGGTGTCCTCCGCCGTCACGCCGCCCGCCGAAGAACCGGCGACGGCCGTGCGGACGCGCGAGGCACCGCCCGAGCCCGTCGGCGCGCCTGCCCCCCTCCCCCGCCGCCGCGCCGTCTTCATGGCGCTGTTCCTCGCCTTCGCGCTCGCCCTCTACTGGCTGCCCGCCCTGGACCTCACCGAAGCCGACCTGGACACGATGGGCGGGCTCGGGCTCATCTCGGTGCTGCCCACGGCGACCCTGCTCGGGGCGGCGCTGCTCGTCGTCGCCTTCGCCTCGCTGCTCTGGATGGAGCGGCCGCACAAGGCCCTGCTCCTGGTGACGCTGGTCGCCACCGTGGTCTGCCTGCACGCGCTGCCCGCCGTCATCGAGGACGAGCCGCGGTTCGCGACGGCCTGGCAGCACCTGGGCTTCATGGAGTACATCGACAGGACCGGGTCCGCGGTGCCCGACCTGGACGCGCGCTGGAGCTGGCCCGGGTTCTTCGCGGCGGCCACCTTCGTGGCGAAGGCGTGCGGCGTCTCGGACATGACCGAGGTGATCCGCTGGTGGCCGCTGGCCATGCAACTGCTCTACCTGGCACCGATGCTCCTGCTCGTGCGCTCCATGCGGGCGTCCTGGCGCGCCAAGTGGGCCGGTCTGTGGATCTTCGCGCTGAGCGGCTGGGTCGGCCAGGACTACTTCTCCCCGCAGGGCTTCACGTACCTCCTCTACCTGGTGTTCGTCGCGGTGCTCCTCGTGTGGTTCCGCGCGCCCCACGTGCTGTGGGCCAGGCGGCGGCCGGGCGAGCTGGAGGTCGAACCCGCCGACCGGCGGCAGCGCGCGGTGCTGCTGCTGGTCCTGATCGCCCTGTTCGCGGCGACGGTCCCGGCGCACCAGCTCACGCCGTTCGTGATGCTCGGCGTCCTGGCCGTGCTCGTCCTGGTGGGCCGTTCGGAGCTGCGCGGCCTGCCGATCCTCTTCGCGGTCCTCGTCGCCGTCTGGGTGGGCTTCCTCGCGGAGCCGTACTGGTCGGGGCACTTCGACGAGCTGTTCGGCGGGATCGGCGGCGTCGGCGGCAATGTGTCGTCGTCGGTGTCCGGTCGGATCGAGGGCGGCAGTTCGACCCATCAACTCGTCCTGTACGCGCGCGTCGCGCTGGCCGGCGGCGTCATGGCGTTCGCCTGCTGGGGCTGGTGGCGGCGGCGCGAGCACAAGTACACGGAACGCTCGCTGCTCGCCTTGACGTTCGTCCCGTTCCTGGGCTTCGGCATGCAGTCGTACGGCGGCGAGATGGCCCTGCGGGTCTTCATGTTCGCGCTGCCCGGTGCCGCGCTCCTGGCCGGGCTCGCGTTCTTCCCGCGCGCGGGCATCACCGCCAAGGAGCGGGACCGCGACCGGGTGAGTCTTGCGCCGCTGGCCGCGCTGATGGCGGGTCTCGTCCTGATGGGCGGCTTCCTGGTGGCGCGCTGGGGCAACGAACCCTTCGAGCGGACCCGGGCCGGCGAGGTCGCCGCGATGGAGTACGTGTACGAGCACGACGACCCGACGGTGCGGCTGCTGTGGATGAGCGACGACACGGTCAACAACGTGACGCCCGCGATGCCGTGGGGCACACGGGACATGGAGAAGGTCCAGTACGTCCCGACCCTCGCGCCGCCCGACCCGGTGCTGGTCTCCAGCCTGGTGAAGGCGCTCAAGGACGCGGGCCCCAACTCGTACCTGATGATCAACAAGAGTCAGACGGTCTATCTCCAGATGGACGTGGGTTACTCCGGCACCTGGGACACCCGGCTGATCGCGAACCTCGACAACCGTCAGGAGCTCAAGAAGGCCTTCACGAACGACGACGCGACCCTCTACACGCTGCGCAAACAGCCGAACGGCAAGGTCGAGAAGGCCGATCCGGGCCCGATCGGCCCGCAGGTGACCTGGACCCCGTGGTCGGTGATCGGCGCGCTCGCGGCGATCTCCCTGGTCCTGCTGCTCGCCACGCGTGAGGTCGTGCGGGTGGCGGTGGAGCCGAGCGTGCGGCAGCTGCGCTGGCTGCAGAGCAGTTTCTGGTTCTCGCTGCCGCTGCTCGCGGTGCTGCTCGCCTCGCTGGTCCAGCGGTTCCTGACGATGGCGTAGTACGGGGCCGGGGACGGCTGAAGCGGCTCACCGCTTCAGCCACTTCACCTCGTACCCCTTCATCTCGAACCGCTCGCCGTCGACCTTCGCGTCGATCGAGCGGTCGAGGGTGTTCACGACGAGCACGGTCTTCTCGTCGGCGAGGACACGTACGTTCGGTACGTCGTCGGCGGCGACGGAGACCTTCTCGTACTGCGTGCCGGGCGGGAACGCGTCGCTGAACCGGGAGAGCATCTTCAGCATCGGCAACTCCGTGCCGCCGTCCTCGAGTTCGGTGGAGCGCCACAGGCAGCCCGCGCAGCGCTCCCCCCTTTTCTGCGGGTTCCAGTAGAAACCGCTGCTCGCGCCGCCGCGGGCCATCGCCATCAGCCCCGAGGCCTGGACGGCGACGCGGTGCGGCTCGGACCAGTCGTCGCGGTTGTCCTTGCTGTCGCCCGGTTCCACGTAGTACTCGGCCCACCACAGCGGCAGGTCTCCGGTGCGCTCCCGCACCCACTTGCCGACCGCCGTGAGCTTGTCGGTGGCCTTGAACTCGTCGGGGAGCATCTCGTCGTCCACGGTGTAGCTGGAGCCGTCCACGACGACGAAGTCCGCGCCCGACTTGTTCTTGTTCCAGTGGTCGAAGGCGTCCAGGACACGCTGGTCCAGGCGGCCCCAAGGCCCCTTGACCTTCGCCGACGAACCCTCGGTCTGGCGCGGGTCGACGCTGTCCATGACCAGGTAGGGACCGCCGACCATGATGTCCTTGTTGACCTTCTTGAGCTCCTTGTAGACCAGGTTGTAGAGCTCGGTGTAGCCCTCGTAGTCCCAGCGGGCCTCTTCGGTGTTCCAAAAGCCCTTGAATTCGTTCCAGACGATGAAGTGCCGGACGTCCGGATAGCGTTTGGCGACGGTCCCCGCGAGCTTGGCGAAGTCCTTGTAGTGGGCGCGCTCCGGGGCGGTCTCCAGGGCCTGCTGGCTCCAGTCGGTGTTGTCCGCGCCGGGCTCGCCGCCCTTCATCCAGTCCGGGGCGCAGCACAGGGTGATGACCGGCGTGCCGTCGGTGGCGCGGATGAAGTCCATCCGCCGGTCCATCGCCTCGAAGTCGTAGCGCCCCTCGACCGGCTCGGGGTTGCTCGCGCCCCAGCCCATGATGTGCTGGATCTGCGGCAACGGGCGCGGCTTGCCCACGAGCAGCTCCTCGGCACGCCGGGTGGCCGCGGCGCCGCCCTCGTCCGCGCTGTACTGGGTGTGGGTGAAGCCCCAGCCGACGGCCGGCTCCGCGTCGCCGGGCGGGACGGCGGGGGTGCCGTGCACCTTGTCGCCGTCACGTGTGGTGCCCTCGGTGCCCGTGCCGTCGTCGGGAAGCGTGGTGATGACGGTCAGGACCAGGGCCAGTGCGGCCAGACCAATGCCGAGCAGCGCGGCGAGTCGCCACCGCAGTGCCCCCGAATTCCACCCATGACGTCCCATCAGGGGCAATCGTAACGGCGCCGGTTGGCGGTGGCACAGGTTCCGTTGCTATGGGTTCGGGGCATTCCGGCGGCGCCTTCAAGCCTTTCCGTACCCGAGGGAGTACGCCGGAGTGCGGCGTCGTACCGGCGGAGTACGTAAACCAGGATGCACAGGGGCACATGCGTGCCGGATCATGGCGGCATGTCTGCGAACCCTCAGGACACCCTGCCGATCCGGCTCAACGTCGACGACAGCGACACCCCGTCGGACGTCGTGGACGCCCTTTTCCTCGGCCGCTTCGCCACCGGCGAGCAGCCTTTCTCGCACAGCTCCAACATCGACCGCGTCAAGTCCGGCTGCACGCTGCTCCCGCCGGGTGCGACGGTGCTGCGCGCGGCCCGCGACGACGACCGCAGCGCGACGCTGGCCGAGGGCGCCGGGTGGACGCTGCTGGTCTCGCGCTGGAACCGCGGCGCGGACGTCACCGTGACGGCGACGAGCGCCGACCTCGCGGAGAAGGTCCTGAAGCAGGCCACGGCCGGCGCGCAGGACGAACCGGAGCCGCAGCCGGACAACGTGACCATGGGGTTCTGGTACGTCTCTCCCAGGCGCGGCCCGCACCGCACCACGCGGCAGATCGCCGCCGGCACGTGGGAGGAGGTGCGGGAGAACTACACCGCACCGGTCGCCGAGGCCATGGACTCCCTGATGAAGACGGTGCCCGAGGACATCTCGGGCCGCCTTCTGCTGCTGCACGGTCCGCCGGGTACGGGCAAGACGTCGGCGCTGCGGACGCTCGCGCGCTCCTGGCGGGACTGGTGTCAGGTGGACTGCGTCCTGGACCCGGAGCGGCTGTTCAGCGACGTCGGCTATCTGATGGACATCGCGATCGGCGAGGACGACGGCACGGCGAAGGGGCGCTGGCGGCTGCTGCTTCTGGAGGACTGCGACGAGCTGATCCGCGGGGAGGCCAAGCACACCGCCGGGCAGGCGTTGTCGCGGCTGCTGAACCTGACGGACGGGCTGCTCGGGCAGGGCCGCAACGTCCTGGTCGGCGTCACGACCAACGAGGACCTGGAGCGGCTGCACCCCGCGGTGGTCAGGCCCGGCCGGTGCCTCGCCCGGATCGAGGTCGGGAGCCTGACCCGGGCCGAGTCGATCGACTGGCTCGGCACGGACGAGGGGGTTCCTCGCGAGGGCGCGACGCTGGCGGAGCTGTACGCGCTGCGGCGCGGGACGTCACCTACGTCGGTGCCCAATGCACGGGAGGGGGCGGATGCGGGGCTCTATCTGTAGCCCGGATCCGCCACCCCGCCCGGAAGCGGCGTTCACCCCGAGTCCCCATAAGCAGCCCGCAAGGCATCCCGCACAGCGGACAACGCCCCCGCCTCGGAGAGGCCGAGCCGCCGAGCCCGCTCGGCAAAAGCCTGGGCCGCGGCCGAAGCCTCCCGAGCGGCCGCGTCCCCCGCGGCGGCGACGAACGTCCCGTGCCGCCCCCGCGTCTCGATCACTCCGTCCGCCTCAAGGGCCCGATACGCCTTGGCCACCGTGTTGGCGGCAAGCCCGAGGTCCTGGGCGAGCCCCCGCACGGTCGGCAACTTGTACCCCACCGGCAGCGTCCCGCCCCGCGCCTGCTCGGCGATCTGCGTCCGCACCTGCTCGTAGGGCGGCACGCCACTCTCCGCCGCGCCACCGTCGATCTCGATCTTCAAAGTCACGCCGCGATTGTCCCGCACCCCAGGAAAATAAGAGGCACCCCGACGCTCCGCGCGCGTAGCGTGCGGCCCCATGACCGTCCTTGTCCGCGCCCTGCGCGCCGGCAACACGCCGGACGCCGAGGCGTTCGCCGCCGTGCGCCGCGCCTGCGTACCCGCCATGCTCGCCACCGCCGATTCCGTCCGGTTCGACCTGGAGCACGCCCATCCCGACGCGCGTTACCGCCAGTTGGTGGCCGAGGCCGAGGGGGAGATCATCGGCACGGCGCAGGTGGGCATCGCCCACGACAGCCCAGCACCGGGCCAGGGCTTCGCCAACGTCTACGTACTCCCCGAGCGGCGCGGGCTCGGCGCGGGTTCGCTGATCCTGCGGACGGCGCAGGAGTGTCTGGCGGACGAGGGAGCCACCACGGTCTTCTCCTGGGTGCTCGACGAGCCCGCGAACCGCGCCTTCGCCGCCGCGCGCGGCTACCGCGCGAGCCGCTCGGCCCACTTCCTCCGCCTCGACCTGGCAGGAGGCCCGCTGCCACCGCGCCACGAGCCGCCGGACGGGGTGGAGTTGCGTACGGGGGCGTCGTTCGGGGATGACCCGCGTGCCCTCTTCGAGCTGGACGCGCAGACCGTCGCCGACGAACCGAGCGACGTGGGCGCGGAGTTGACGGACTACGGGCACTGGCTCGCCGAGACCTGGAACCACCCTCTGGTGAACCGCGAGCTGACCTCGGTGGCGATGGTGGACGGCACGCCTGCCTCCTTCACCCTGGCGCGCACGGACGACGCGTCGCGCTACGCGAGCGGCATGACCGGCACCGGACGGGCGTTCCGCGGGCGCGGTCTCGCCAAGCTCACCAAGAACGACTCCCTGCACCGGGCGCGGGCCGCCGGATACACGGAGGCGTTCACCGGCAACGACGCCGGAAACGAGCCGATGCTCGCGATCAACAAGTGGTTCGGCTACGAAATCTGCGCGACGGAGGTACGCCATGTCCGGGACCTCGGCTGAGATGCCGTGCGACCAGGTGGAGGTCGTCTTGAGGAAGGCGGGCCGCACGAAGATCCGCTACCCGGCACAGGTGATCACGGACGACGGCACGGTGGTGACGGTCCGCGCACCGTGGTCGGCCGACGGCGTACGGGACTTCGGCTTCGTACGCTTCGAGCCGGGCGACGTCTTCACGGAGCATTACTGGCGTGATCGCTGGTACGCCGTGAAGGAGGTCCGCACGTCCGCGGGCGTCCTGAAGGGGTGGTACTGCGACGTGACGCGCCCCGCGGTACGGGACGGCGCCACCCTCACGGTGGAGGACCTGGACCTGGACCTGTGGTGCTCGGCGGACGGCGAGACGGTCCTCCGCCTGGACGAGGACGAGTTCGCCGAGAGCGGCCTCGCTCAACACGACCCCGAGGCGGCGTCCAAGGCCCTGGCAGCCCTGGACCACCTGGAGCGGCTGGCCCGCACCAAGGCCTCACTCACCCCGGCCCCGCCCCGCCCATGAACGGCCTGCCCGGTGTCTGATCCACCCGCCGCATCAGCCCCCGACCACCAGCTCCACCTCGAACCCGGCCCGGTCCTCCAGATACGCCGCGCGGTGCTCCTCGCCTCCCGCGAACGGATGCCGGTCCGGAAAGAGCAAGGACCAGCCGTGTCCGGGAGCCTGGTCCACCAGCCGGTCGAGTTCCGCCCCGTTCCGCACAGGAAACGCCAGATGATTCAGGCCGGGCCGCCGCCGGTCATGTATGCCGTCCCGCATGTCCGGCGACTGTTCGAGGACCACGTACGTCGCGCCCCGCCGCCAACTGCCGCCGTTCTCCCACCGCTGCTCACGGACATGCCCCAACTCCCCCAGCAGCCAGCCCCAGGAAGCCTCCGCGGCAGCGAAGTCCGGCACCCAGAGCTCCACATGGTGCGCGCCCCGCGCGGGCGCGAGGGCGACCGCCCGGTCAGCCGCACCCTTCTCGAACCGCACCCCGTCCCCGTCCTCCTGCCAGTGCAGGGCGAACCGCTCCCCGGCCCGCCATGCCTCAAGTGCCGCCCTGCAGTACGCCACCATGTCGTCCGGCAGCGTCGCCGTCGCGTGCCAGGTCAGTTCGTCGCACTTGTCGGGCTCCGCGTTGAAGGGCTCGCCGCCCGCGCCGTAGGTCGCTTCGAAGAACCAGCCGATGCGGGCTTCCTCGCCCGGTCCCCGGTGCTGGAGGACGAGGGCGGCGCTCACGTCTTCGAGGGCGAGGGTCAGGCCGATTTCCTCCTGGGCCTCGCGGATCACCGCCGCGCGGACGTCCTCGCCCGGTTCGACGTGGCCCGAGGGGAGGTTGAACAGGCCGTCGCCGTAACCGGTGCGGGCGCGGCGGGCGAGCAGCACCTCGTCTCCGCGGCGGAGGATGAGGTGCACGTCCACCACCTCCTTGTGGCGGCCGGGCGTGGGCGCCGTGGGGAGGACCGCCACCAGCGCGTAGCGCTCGTCCTCCACCTTCTTCCCCCACAGCCGCTCGTCTCCCGACAGGCGTTCGGAGTGGAGACGCGTGGCCATCGGGGTCAGTGCATCGATCAGTCGGTCCGCGGGGATTCCGGCAGGGCTCGCCGTGCCCCACACGCCTTCGACCAGGACCAGGCGCCCGCCCGGCCGCAACAGCCCGCACCAGTGCCTCAGCGTCGCCTCCGGGTCCGGCAGCGTCCACAGCACATGCCGGGCAAGGATCACGTCGAAGCGGCGCCCCTCCACCGGGGGCGCGCCGGCGTCGCCCACCAGCACCTGCGCGGCGTGCCCCGAAAGCTTCTCGCGGGCCCGTTCCACCATCTTCGGAGCCAGGTCCACCGCCGTGACGCGATGTCCTGCGCGCACCGCGAGCAGGGCCAGGCTTCCGGTGCCGCAGCCCAGGTCGAGGACGTCGCCCGGGACATCGGGCAACCAGTCCCGCAGGCGCTTCGCCCACGCGTCCCGCACCACCGCGTCCCGCAGCCCGTGGTCGGGCTCGTCATCGAAGGTGGCTGCCTCGGCGTCCCAGTCGATCGTCATCCGGTGATGGTGACACTCGCCACTGACAATCCACCTTCGATGAGAAACCCTCCCCGCAGAGGTCTACCGACGTCCCACCTTGGACATCGGTAGTACAGGGAGGCAGCCATGCGCCGTGTGACCGTGCACAAGACCGTCGGGAAGCCCACCAATCGGCAGATCCGGGAGAAGTACGAGTCCGAGGAGCGAGAGCGACCTCGTGAGCGCCCCGAGGTTCGCAAGGACATCCAGCGGACCTGGTGGCCGGACGGGTGAGACCCCGGGGCGAAAGGAGGAGCTAGATCCTCTTCCGGTAGTGGTAGCGGTCGTACGGCCCGTCCACCCTGCGCTCCACCATCTCGTAGCCGTATCGAGGGTAGATCCGTTGGTTCTCCCACATCATCGCGTTCGTGTAGAGCCGGACCTCCGGCAGCCCGAGGGACCGCGCCCGCTCGTCCACGAAGGCGAGCAGGCGGCGGCCCACCCCTTGGCCCGCCGCCCGGGGGTGGACCGCGATGCTGTCCAGGAACAGGTGGTCCTCGTGCGGGACGAGGACCAGGACGCCCACCACCGGGTCCCCGGTGACATGCACCCGCCCCGCCGCCACCTCCGCCGCGTGATCCGCCTCCATGGGGGCGGGCACGACGCCGATGCGCTCGATGTAGGGGTGGTACGCCGCGTCCGTCACCGCTTTCACGGCGGGGACGTCGGCGGCGGTCGCGGGGCGGATGTCGTCGGTCGTGTCCTGGGTCATGCCTTTACGTCTACGTCACTGCTCCTGCCCCGCACCAGCAGTTTCTTCAGGAGCGGCCAGAGCACGATCAGCGCGATGATCGCGTACACCGTGATCGAGAACGGCGTGTCGATCAGACCCCTGACGCTGCCGTCGCTGATCTGCAGGGCGCGGCGCAGCTGCTGCTCGGCGTTGGGGCCGAGGATGACGCCGATGACCGCGGGCAGGACGGGCAGGCCGTAGCGCCGCATGCCGAAGCCGATGAGGCCGATGATCAGCAGGATCACCAGGTCCAGTGCCTCGCCGCCGACCGCGTACGCGCCGACCGCGGCGAAGAAGAGGATGCCCGCGTAGAGGTAGGGCCTCGGGATGCGCAGCAGCTTCGCCCAGACGGGGGCCAGCGGCAGGTTCAGGGCCAGGAGCAGGACCATGCCCACGAAGAGGGATGCGATCAGGCCCCACACCAGGTCCGGTTCGCGTTCGAAGAGCAGCGGGCCCGGCTGGATTCCGTACTGCTGGAAGGCGGCGAGCATGACTGCCGCCACGGCCGTCGTGGGCAGGCCCAGCGTCAGCATGGAGACGAGGGTGCCCGCCGCCGACGCCGATGACGCCGACTCGGGGCCGGCCACTCCCTCGATCGCGCCCTTGCCCCACTCGTCCTTGTGCTTGGACAGGCGCTTCTCGGTGACGTACGAGAGGAAGGTGGGGATCTCCGCGCCGCCCGCGGGGATCGCACCGAACGGGAAGCCGATGAGCGGGCCGCGCAGCCACGCCTTCCAGGTGCGCTTCACGTCGGCCTTGCCCAGCCAGGGGCGGCCGACCGGGATCGCCTCGCCGCTCGTGCGCCGCAGATGGGCCGCGACCCACAGTGCCTCACCGATCGCGAAGAGACCGACCGCGACGATCACCACGTCGATTCCGTCGGCGAGTTGGAGCGAGCCGAAGGTCAGGCGCTGCTGCCCGGTCATCTGGTCGAGGCCGACCAGGCCGAGGGTGAGGCCGATGAGGAGGGACGCCAGTCCTCGTACGCGGGACGAACCGAGCACCGACGTCACGGCGATGAACGCGAGGACCATGATGGCGAAGTAGTCGGGCGCCCCGATGTCGACCGCGAGCTCCGCGACCGTCGGCGCCAGGGCCACCAGGAGGATCGTGCCGATGATGCCGCCCGCGAAGTGCCCGATGGCGGCGGCCGCGAGCGCCTGTGCGCCGCGCCCCGCCTTGGCCATCGGGTTGCCTTCCATGGCGGCCACCACCGCCGCGCTCTCCCCCGGGGTGTTCAGCAGGATCGAGGTCGTGGAGCCGCCGAACATCGCTCCGTAGTAGATGCCCGCGAACATGATGAACGCGCCGGTCGGCTCAAGGCCGTACGTCACGGGCAGCAGCAGCGCCACCGCCATCGCGGGACCGATGCCGGGCAGGACGCCGATCGCGGTGCCCAGGAGCACGCCGACGGCGGCCCAGAGCAGGTTCATGGGGGTGAGGGCCGTGCCGAAGCCGTCCATCAGGGAGTTGAAGGCGTTCATGTCACAGCACTCCCATCAGCGGTCCGCCGGGCAGCGGCACCCCGAGCAGGTTGTTGAAGACGACGTACGTGAACAGGGAGAGCCCTGCCGCGATGAGCGGATCGCGGTCCAGGTGACGGCTGCCGAGTGCGTACGCGGCGCCCCAGAAGAGCAGGGCGCCCGCGATGGGGAAGCCGAGCGGTTCGATGAGGACGGTGGCGCCGAGGAAGACTCCGGCGAGCAGCAGCACGGTGCGCCAGTCGGCGGGTTCGGACAGGTCGATGTCCTCGCCGCCCTCGGCTTCGCCGCGGCCGCCGCGCAGGACGTCGATCGCGAGGATGACGGCGACGACGAGGAGTCCGATGCCGACGGCGATCGGGACGGTCCTGGGGCCGATCGGTCCGCGCTGGCCGATCTCGACGTCCATGGTGAGGGCGTCGGTGAGGACGAGGACGCCGAGGGCGAGCAGCATGACGCACACGCCGAGTTCGGAGTGCTCGCGCAGCCAGGTGCGGCGGCCGCCGCCGCTCTTTTCGGGCGGGCTCGACGGGGTTTCGGCGGTCGTCGTCACAGTCCCAGCTCCTTCAGCACGGACACCACGCTCTTGTCCTGGGCGGCCAGGAAGTCGCCGAACTTGTCGCCGGTGAGGAAGGCGTCGTCCCAGCCGTTGGTCTTGAGGGACTTGCGCCACTGAGGGGAGTCGTGGAGCTTCTTGACCAGGACGGTGAGTTTCTTGCGTTCGGCTTCGGAGAGGCCGGGCGGGGCGACGATGCCGCGCCAGTTGGTGAAGTTCACGTCGTAGCCGGACTCCTTGAGGGTGGGGCCCTCCAGGCCGTCGACGCGGTCGGGTCCGGTGACCGCGAGGAGGCGCAGCTCGCCCGACTTGATCTGGTCCAGGTACTCGCCGACGCCCGAGACGCCGAAGGCGACCTTCCTGCCGAGGATCGAGGCGAGGAGTTCGCCGCCGCCGTCGAAGGGGACGTAGTTGACCTTCTTCGGGTCGATGCCCGCGGCGCGCGCCATCAGCATCGGGGCGAGGTGGTCGGGGCCGCCGGGGGACGAGCCGCCGCCCACGGGGAGCTTGCCCGGGTTCTTCTTCCAGGCCGCGACGAGCTGCTTGATGTCCTTGTACGGGGAGTCCTTGGCGACCACGACGACGTCCGGCTCCTCGGTGAGGCGGGCGATCGGGGTGGTGTCGGCGAGGGTCTTGGCCGAGTCGTTGGAGCGTGCGGCGCCCACGACTCCCAGGCCCATGGACATCGCGAGCTTGCCGTTGCCGTGCTCGCCGACGAGGCGGCTGAGGCCGACGGTGCCGCCGGCGCCGGGCAGGTTGAACACCTCGATGTTGTGGGTGAGTCCGGCGTCCTCGGCGTTCTTCGCCGCGGTGCGGGCGGTGATGTCGTAGCCGCCGCCCGGGGTGTTGGGGACCATGAAACGCAGGCCGGGGATCTGTGTGCCGGTCTCGGAGCCGCTGCCCGTGGAGAGCAGCGGCGGCCCTGCGAGCACGAGCAGCGCGGCCCCGAGCAGGGCAAGGGGTGTGCGCAGACGCACGTGTGCCACCACCTGTCGGTACGTAGTCGGGTACCTGGTCGGTACGGAGGAGTTGCTGCGGCCGGGCTCCCCGTGGGGGGAGGGAACCCGGCCGCCGTCCGCGGGGACGGGGATACCTGTGAGGTGGCCCACATGTTGCCTGCGCGTTAAGAAGCTGTCTCTCTTCCGGAATCAACGGACGTTGTGGTCGTTGTGGTCGCGCCCATAGCCTGCGGCGATGACAAGGGTGCTGGTCGTGGACGACGACTTCATGGTCGCCAAACTGCACAGCCGTTATGTGTCCGCGGTGGACGGATTCTCGGTGGTGGGAGTGGCGCACAGCGGTGCGGAGGCGCTGGCCGCGGTGGAACGGCTGCGCCCCGATCTCGTCCTGCTCGACGTCTATCTGCCCGACATGGACGGCATCGCGGTGCTACGGGAGTTGCGGTCCTCCGAGGAGCGCGACCGGGACCGGCAGCCGCTGGACGCGCTGTTCATCACGGCCGCGCGGGACGCAGAGATCGTGCGGGCGGCGCTGCGGGCCGGGGCGCTGCACTACCTGATCAAGCCGTTCAACCAGGCGGCACTGCGGGAGCAGTTGCTGCACGTGGCGGCGGTACGGGCGCGCCTGGACGGCCTTGACGAGGCGCGCCAGGAGGACGTCGACCAGATCTTCGGCACCCGCCCGCCCGGCTCCCGCGAACTCCCGAAGGGCCTGGCGGCACACACCGCGGACCTGGTGGAGCAGACGCTGCGGGGCCACCCCGAGGGCCTGTCCGCCTCGGAGTGCGCCCAGGAGGGCACGCTCTCCCGGGTCAGCGCCCGCCGCTATCTGGAGTTCTTCGCGGACACGGGACGGGCGGAGGTGACGCTTCGGTACGGGGGAACGGGGCGGCCGGAGCGGCGGTATCGGTGGATCCGCTAGCGCTCGGCCCGGAGAGCTCCCCGGGGCAATTCGGGCATGACCTGAGCGGAGCCTGAGGGCTCCCTTAACCCCACCATAAAGATCGTCATCACCCCCTCCCAGCAGGCGAATCCGGGGATTTCAGCGGCTAGTTTTCTCGTCGCCGGGCCGGTTACGAACCGTCGGCGCCGCACGTGATCGGGGGGCGGCACCGGCCGTTCGCAACCGTCTCGTGTCCCCCACCCCCCTTGAACCGCCGCTGAGGAGAACCACTCATGACCGCACGCCGAAGCAAGGTCGCCGCGATCGCCGCCGCCGGCATCGCCCCGCTCGCCCTGACCGCCCTCTCGGCCGCCCCGGCCGCAGCGCACGGTTCGATGACGGACCCGGTGAGCCGTGTCTCCGCGTGCTTCCAGGAGGGTCCGGAGTCCCCGACGTCGGCCGCCTGCAAGGCCGCTGTCGCCGCCAGCGGCACGCAGGCCTTCTACGACTGGAACGGCGTGAACATCGCCAACGCCGCGGGCAAGTCGAAGGAGATCATCCCCGACGGGAAGCTGTGCAGCGCGGGCAACGACAAGTACAAGGGTCTCGACCTGCCGCGCGCCGACTGGCCGTCCAGCAAGATGTCCGGCGGCAGCCACACCTTCCGCTACAAGGGCACCGCCCCGCACAAGGGCTCCTTCGAGCTGTACATCACGAAGGACTCGTACGACCCGACCAAGCCCCTGAAGTGGTCGGACCTGGAGGAGAAGCCCTTCGTCGACGTCACCGACCCGAAGATGGAGAACGGTGACTACGTCTTCGACGGCAAGGTCCCCGCCAAGTCGGGCCGCCACCTGATCTACTCGGTCTGGCAGCGCTCGGACTCCCCCGAGGCCTTCTACACCTGCTCCGACGTCGTCTTCGGCAAGGACAGCGGCGGTAAGGACAGCGGCGGTGGCGAGGCCGCGGCTCCGGCCCCGACCGCGTCCGCCCCTTCCGAGAAGGACATCGCCGCGGGCGCCGAGAAGTCCTCGGTCGAGCACCACGGCCACGGTGACAGTGACGCCAAGACCGGCGCCGAGGCCTCCGAGGCCGCCCCGGCCCCGGCCACCGAGGAGGACGCCTCCGGTAACCAGCCCGAGGTGAACGGCTCCGCCGCGAAGCCCGCGGCCACCAACGAGAACCTCGCCGAGACCGGCGGCGACAGCACCACCTCGTACATCGCGATCGGCGGCGCCGCCGCCCTCGCCATCGGCGCCGCGGCCATGTTCGGCACGGCCCGCCGCCGGACGGCGCGCCACGGTCGCTGACCCGTCGAGTACGCGTCGAGTACGCGTCGAGCCGCCGCTGACCCCGGTCAGCGGCGGCTCCGCGTTCAGGAGAAGCAGGTGCTCGGCGTCGCGTGCGCCGGGTCCAGCGCGTTCGCGACCTCGTGGTGCGCGACGCGGTCGAGGATTCCTATCGCCACGTGCTCCGACACGTCGACCGGGCACAGGTCCTGGACGGTCACATTGCGTACGCCGGGCCCGTTCAGGAATTGCGAGCGGTACGGGGTGACCACCTGGTCGTACTTGGTGGCGATGACGGTGTAGCGCACTCCGGGGACGGTGTCGCCGCCTTCGTTGAGCTTGGTCAGGAACGGCGATCCGGCCACCTGGTCGGCGAGGCTCGGGGTCTTGGTGGTGAGCAGGTCCTCGATGCCGGGGAAGTAGGGCAGCAGCCTGGTCAGGCCGAGCAGGGTGGTGCCGTGGTTGTCGGGCGCGAGGCCGACCAGGGCGTTGACCTTTTCCGCGCCGCCGAGGAACTTCAGGTAGTAGCGGGGCATCATGCCGCCCTGCGAGTGGCCCACGAGATCCGCTTCGGCCGCGCCCGTCGAGGCGAGCACCTTGTCCACGAAGCCGTCGAGCTGCTCGGCCGACTTGTCGATCGGGCCGAGCCCGTGGAAGAACGGCACTCCGGGCAGTTGGCCGTAGTCGAGGGAGTAGACGCAGTAGCCGCGCTTCACCAAATAGGGCGCCAGGACGAGCCAGTTGTCGATGGAGTTGCCGAAGGTGCCGTGGACGAGGACCACGGGGCGCGGGTGGGCGGCGGACGGCTTGCAGTCGTAGTCGTTCCAGCCCCGTGACGAGGCCGAAGAGGCTGAGGAGCCTGAAGAGGCTGACGACGGTGCGGTGTCGGCGGTCGCCGTGGCGGCGGGGGCGAGGGTGAGTACGCCCGTCATGAGGAGGGCGGCGGTGAACGCTCTGAGCGTGCGTCTCCAGGGCAGCATCGGGTGATCTCCTTGCGGCTCAAGGGAGTTGCGATGAGTGAGCCCTGTGATCCGGATCACGAGGATGCCGTGCACACGACAAATTACGGGCGAGTAGTAAAAGTGTGAAGTTGCGTGCCGGAAAAACTTCCAGCAGACACTGGCACGGTCGCCCGGGGGCCGCCGCGGGGTCAGCGCGGAGGCGACACGAGCCCCACCTCGTAGGCGATGATCACCAGTTGGACCCGGTCGCGGGAGTCCAGCTTGGCGAAGAGCCGAGCCACGTGCGCCTTCACCGTCGCCACGGTGATGAAGAGTTCGGCCGCGATCTCCGCGTTCGACAGACCACGGCCGACCAGCGTCAGCACCTCGCACTCGCGGTCGGTGATGCCGTCGACCCTCCGCCGGGCCCGCGGCCTCGGTTCGGGCCGCGCGGCGAACTCCGCGATCAGCCGCCGGGTGACGCTCGGCGCGATCAGGCCGTCCCCCGCGGCCACCACCTGGATCGCCGCGAGGATGTCCTCCAGTGCCATGTCCTTGACGAGGAACCCGCTCGCGCCCGCGCGAAGCGCCCCGTACACGTAGTCGTCGTCATCGAAGGTGGTGAGGACGAGAACGCGCGTCGCCGAAGCCGCCTCCGCCGTGATCACACGGGTGGCCTCGATGCCGTCCATGCCGGGCATGCGGATGTCCATCACGACGACGTCGGGGCGTACGTCCCGGGTGAGTCGGACCGCTTCGGCGCCCGTCCCCGCCTCCCCCACGACCTCGATGCCGGGGGTGTCCGCCATCAGGACGCGCAGGCCGGCACGGACGAGGGGCTGGTCGTCGGCGAGGAGGACACGGACGGTGGGGGCGGCGGGGACGGCGGGGACGGCGGGGTCAGTCATCGGTCCTCCCTCGGCGGCAAGGGCAGCAGCGCCGTCACCCGGAAGCCGCCCTCGGGGCGCGGCCCCGCGGTGAACCGGCCGTGCAGCAGGGCCACGCGCTCCCGCATGCCGACGAGGCCGAACCCGGTGCCCGCGGGCAGGCCGCCGCGGCCGTCGTCCTCCACCGCGAGGGCCAGTTCGCCCTCCCTCCGCTCGACGGTCACCCGGCAGGCGTCCGTTCCCGCGTGCCGTACGACGTTGGTGAGGGCCTCCTGAAGGATGCGGAACGCGGCCAGGTCGATGTCGGCGGGCAGCGGCCCGCTCTCCCCGAGCCGGCGGACCTCCGCGCGGACCCCGGCGTCCCGCGCCGCCGTGGCGAGGCGGTCGACGTCCCCGAGGCCAGGTGCGGGTTCGCGGGGCGGCGCGGACGGGGTGGGGGCAAGTTCTTGGGCTACCGCGTCCGGCTCGGGCCTGCGCAAGGCGACCAGCGTCCTGCGCAGGCCCGCGAGGGTCTCCCTGCTGGTGGCCTCGATGGTTCTGAGCGCGTTGCGGGCCTCCGCGGGCTGGGTGTCGATGACCCGGCTGCCCACGCCCGCCTGGATGGCGATGACCCCGATGCTGTGCGCGATCATGTCGTGCAACTCCCGTGCGATGCGCAGCCGTTCGGCGGTGACGGCACGGTCGGTGGCCTGGGCGCGCAGCGCGTCGGCGTGCGTACGGCGCTCGCGGGCCGAACTGCCCGCCATCCAGGCGGCGATGAGGGCGACGGCGACGAACGCCACGGTCTCGCCGTTGCTGCTCGCCCAGCCGGAGGGCCGGCAGCCGGCTGCCGGGTACGGGGGTTGGCACCCACCGTCGGGCGGAAAGACGAAGAGGGTGACGGCCTGGGCCGTGAAGGCCATGAGCGCGGCGGCGACCGAGGTGCGGCGCGGGCGGGTGGCGGCGAGATAGCCGACGGCGCAGACCCCGGCCAGCGTCTGGAGATAGCTGACCTCGATCTTGCGCATCTCCATCGTGGCAGCCACCGCGCCCAGGAGCAGGAAGACCAGCGCCGGCAGGGGCCTGCGCCTGAGGAGTGAGGCGACCACGGCCGTCAGCGCGACCGACGCGAGGACCATCAGTACGTCGAAGCCGCCTTGGCCGTGGTCGAAGGTCACGTACGTGACGAACGGATAGACCACGGCCCCGCTCCAGGCCAGGCCCGTGCGCACCGACGGCCACAGGCGCTGGTGCACACGTCGTCGCCGTCCCTCCTCGACGGTGGGCTGACCTGGGTCGATGTCCATGTGCCGATCGTAAGTGCCCTTCTGGCGCAGGGGTATCGGCCCGCGGTCCTACGCCCGTGGGCTACCGAAGTCCGCGGCGGGTGTGGCCTTCGGCCCGATGCCGCGCGGCCCCGGTGGACGGCACCGTGGTCCGGGTGATCGAAGTCGATGAACTGACGAAGCGGTACGGCGACAAGAGCGCCGTCAAGGACCTGAGTTTCACCGTGCGTCCGGGCCAGGTCACCGGATTCCTGGGCCCCAACGGCGCGGGCAAGACGACCACCCTGCGGATACTCCTCGGCCTGATCGACCCCTGCGGCGGGACCGCGGTCATCGACGGCCGCCCCTTCCGCGACCGGCCCCGCGGCCTGCGCCACGTCGGCGCTCTCCTGGACGCGGGCGACGTGCACGGCGGTCGCACGGCCCGCGCCCACCTGCGTGCCCTGGCCCACGGCAACCGCATTCCGCGCTCCCGCGTCGACGAGGTGCTGAGCGAGGTCGGCCTCGCCGAGGTGGCCCGGCAGCGCACCGGCGGCTTCTCGCTGGGTATGCGGCAGCGGCTCGGCATCGCGACCGCGCTGCTCGGCGATCCGCCGGTGCTGCTGTTCGACGAGCCCCTCAACGGCCTCGATCCGGAAGGTGTGCTGTGGGTACGCGGGCTCTTCCGGCGCCTGGCAGCCGAGGGCCGCACGGTGTTCGTGTCCAGCCACCTCATGACGGAGATGGAGAACACCGCCGATCAGCTGATCGTCATCGGCAGGGGCGAGTTGATCGCGGCGGAGAGCCTCACCGACTTCGCGGCGCGAGGGACCCGGCGACGCGTGACGGTGCGAACGCCGGACGCCCGCGAACTGACGGAAGCCCTGACCGCCGAGGGCGCGTCGGTGGAGACGGACGGCGACACACTCACCGTCACCGGCCTGCCCGCAGCCCGCATCGGTGAACTCGCCTTTGGGCACCGCTTGTTGCTGCACGAGCTGACAACCAGAGCCGCCTCCCTGGAGGAGGCGTTCATGGAACTCACCGCCGACAGCGCCGAATACCTGGCAGGAGAACCCCGATGACGACACCGCAGACGCTCGCCCTCACGGTGACCGCCGAGCCCCGTGCCCGCTTCCGCGACCTCATCGGCGCCGAGTGGATCAAACTCTGGTCGCTGCGCTCCACGTACTGGGTTCTCGGGATCGGCGCGCTGGTCGTCATCGGGATCAACGTGAACTCCGCGCAGTCCAACGCCGTCCGGCTCGCGCACCTGCCGCCGCCCCCGGACGGCCTTGACGCCCACATGCGGTTCGATCCCCTGCACACCGCTTTCGTCGATCCCGCCTGGCAGATCTTCATGGTCATCGCGGGCAGCGTCGGCGCCATCGCGGTCTTCGGTGAGTACACCAGCGGCCTGGCCCGTACGACGTTCGCGGCCGTTCCCGACCGGCGCGCGGTGGTGCTGGCCAAGGTGGCCGTCGTGACGGCGGTCATGCTGGCGCTCGGCATGGTCGTCTCGGGGGTCTCGTTCGGCACGACCCAGGCGCTCCTGCGCGAGTACGGCGGCCTGTCGCTCGACGATCCCGGCGCGCTGCGCGCCGTCGCCGCGGGCGCGCTGCTCGCGCCGTTGTGCGCGCTGGTCGGCATGGCGGCAGGCGCTCTCGTGCGGCACGCCACGGGCACCGTCGTGGCGACCCTGGTGACACTGCTCCTGCTGCCCGCGCTCTTTCAGGGCGAGACCCGTCGATGGGTCAAGGAGATCGGCAACGCGATGCCGCTCTCCGCGTGGCAGAAGCTGGTGATGAACCCCTCGATCCCCTTCCCCGAGGACAAGTACCCGGTGTCGGTCACCGAGGCGTGGATCGTGTTCGCCGTATGGCCGCTGGTGGCGCTGGCCGTCACGGTCGTGACGGTGCGCCGCCGCGACCTGTAGCCCGTTGCCTGCCGGGCGCGGCTACGCCGCCAGTGTTCCCGGCACGATCGCACCCGGACCGAACTTCGCCCGCGCCCGGTCGGCCACCGCCTCGATCTTGCGGGCCCTGTCGTCCACCGGGTCGAACATCAGCTGGTGGGCGGCGTGTTCGGCCGGGCCGAGCCCTTCGGCGCGCAGCGAGATGCCGCGCACCCGGGCCCGCTGGAGGCCGAGCGCCTCGTACATGCGGTACGCGGTTCCGGTCAGCGCGCAGGAGTGGGCGGTCGGCTCGGGCAGCGTACGGGTGCGGGTGATCGTCGAATAGCCCGTGCGGTCCGCGTAACGCACGGTGAGGGCGAGGGAACGGCACACCTGGTCCTCGTCGCGCATCCGCGCGCCGAGTTCCTCGGTGATCGAGAGCAGCGCCCTGCGATGGCGTGTGGGGTCCAACTCGTCGCGGGCGAAAGGTCGTTCGGAGGCGAGGGAGCGGGCCGCGGCGTTCGGCACGACGCGTGCGCGGTCGACGCCGTTCGCCTTCTCGTACAGCTCCCGGCCCGCGCGGGCGCCGACGAGGCGCTGCAGCGTGGACAGCGGCGCGGCGGCCACCTTGCCGACGGAGTCGAGCCCGTACGAGCAGAGGGTGCGGGCGGTGGCGCGGCCGACCCCGGGCAGTTCGGCGACCGGCTTCGGACCGAGGAACTCCGCGACGGCTTCCGGTTCCGGGCCCACGACTCGGGTCACGCCCGGCGCGGCTTCCCGCACGGCCATCCGTGCCAGCATCGGCCCCGGCCCGGCGCCGATCACGCAGTCCACGCCGTGGTGGGCGAGCGCCCGCACCCGGATCACCGAGGCGAGCTCGACGGCGTCCCGCCCGAAGTAACGCATCGCTCCCCGTACGTCGACGAGCGCGGCGTCGGGCGGCAGTGCCTCGACGACAGGGCTGAACTCGCCGAGCAACGTGAGCAGCCGCGGCATGGCGGCCTCGTACATGGGCGGCAGGAGGAACCGTACGCAAAGAGTGCTCATCCCGCGCTCCCCGGGCTCTGGTGCCACAACTTCCGCCCTGTGGCCGCGCGTTCGCCGGGCGGCTGGAGGTCGGCCCAGGGGTGCATCTCGTACCCCGTGGACATCCGGATGCGGCGGCCGCCGTCCGCCGGGGCCGCGTCGGGCTCCCCCTCCGGGCCCGGCTCGGCAAGGCGTGCCCCCACCGCTTCGAGTCCGCCCTCCCGCCGCAGCTCCACCAGTTCCGCCAGGTTCCACGCGGCGGCGCCGACCACGCTGAGGCTGCGCGGCCCGCGCCGCTGCACCACTCCGCGGACCAGGAGCAGCCAGGAGTGGAAGACGGTGTGCGCGCACCGTTCGTGTGCGTCGTCGAAGAAGGCCAGGTCGACCAGGCCCGTGCCGTCGTCCAAGGTGGTGAAGATGACCCGTTTCCCGGAGCGGATCGGCGGGGTCTGGGTGGCCGCCTTGGCGCCCGCGACAAGGACGGTCGCCCCGTGTTCGGCCTCTCTCAGGCGGCGGGCCGTCAGCACGCCGAGCTCCCGGAGGAACTCGGCGTGGTCGCCCATGAGATGGCGTGAGGAGTCCATGCCGAGGACGCCGAGCTCGGCGCTGAGCCGTTCCGCTTCGTCCAGGTCGGGCAGTCCGGCGGGTGCCGTCTTCCGCCCGCCCGCCAAGGGGAGTTGGGCCCCCGACGAGCCCCGCGAGCCTCGCCGGAGCTCCGTCAGGTGCAGTTGCAGATCGCGGCGGTTGGCGCCGAACGCGTCGAGCGCGCCGACCTGCGCGAGCCGCTGCGCGAGCGGTTTGCCGGGCCTGGCCCGCTCCCAGAAGTCGAGGAGCGAGGCGTAGGGCTGCCCGGCCGCGATCCGCTCGGCCTCCGCCTCGCTGATGCCGTGGACGTCGGAGAGTGCGAGGCGCAGGCCCCAGGTCCCCCTCGGCTCGGACACCAGTTCGATACGGTGAGCGACCGCTGACCGGTTCACGTCCAGCGGAAGGATCGGCACCCCTCGCCGCCGCGCGTCCGCGAGCAGCAGCCGCTTGGGGTACATCCCGGGGTCGTGCGTGAGCAGCCCCGCGTAGAAGGCGGCCGGGTGGTGCGCTTTCAGCCACGCCGACTGGTACGTCGGCACGGCGAAGGCCACCGCGTGCGCCTTGCAGAAGCCGTACGACCCGAAGGCCTCGATGATCTCCCACGTCCGGCCGATCGTCTCGGCGTCGTATCCCCTCGCCGCCGCCTGCTGCGCGAACCAGAACCGGATCCGCCCCTGCGACTCGGGGTCGGAGAGCCCGCGCCGCACCCGGTCCGCCTCGTCGCGACCGCAGCCGGTCATGATGTCCACGATCTGGATGATCTGCTCGTGGAAGACGACGACGCCGTACGTCTCCTTGAGCGGTTCCGCCAGCTCCGGGTGCGGATAGCGGACGGGCGCGCGGCCGTGCCGGGCCTCGATGAAGGGCCGCACCATGTCGGCCGCGACCGGTCCCGGCCTGAAGAGCGAGATGTCGACGACCAGGTCGTGGAAGGTCGCGGGCTGCAGCCGCCCGACCAGGTCACGCTGGCCCGGCGACTCGATCTGGAAACAGCCCAGTGTCTCGGCGGACTTGATGAGTTGATACGTCGCGGGGTCCCCCGGCGGCGCCGCGTCCACGTCCACCCGCTCGCCCGTGGCCCGCTCGACCTCCCCCACGGCGTGCGCCATCGCCGACTGCATCCGCACCCCGAGCACATCGAGCTTGAGCAGCCCGAGGTCCTCCACGTCGTCCTTGTCGAACTGGGACATGGGCAGGCCCTCGCCACTGGTGGGCACGACGGGCGTACGCGCGAGCAGCGAGGCGTCGGAGAGCAGCACCCCGCACGGGTGCATGGCGACCCCGCGC
Source organism: Streptomyces sp. NPDC050147 (assembly GCF_040660195.1). NCBI lineage: Bacteria > Bacillati > Actinomycetota > Actinomycetes > Kitasatosporales > Streptomycetaceae > Streptomyces > Streptomyces sp. NPDC050147. Next base: position 109,390 of record NZ_JBFALJ010000018.1, read on the forward strand.
GGCAGCGCGTCCAGCGCCTCGACCAGCTCCCAGAGCCGGCCGTGGCGCTCCGTCTCCTTCGCCACCGCCCGCAGTTCGGGCAGCTCCTCCATGGCCGAGCGGGCGTCCCGCGCGCGGATGTGCGGGAAGGACTTGGCGATCTTGTCGATCTCGGCCGGGTCCATGGAGAGGGCGGCGCCCACGTCACGGATGGCGTGGCGGACCCGATAGGTCTCGGGCATGGCGACGGTCGCGACCCGCTCGGTGCCGAAGCGGTCGATGATCGCGCGGTAGACCTCGATGCGGCGGGCCGACTCCACGTCGATGTCGATGTCCGGCAGAACGGCCCGGCGCGTGGACAGGAACCGCTCCATGAGCAGGCCGTGCTCGACGGGGTCGGCGTGCGCGATGCCGATGAGGTGGTTGACCAGGGACCCCGCGCCGGAGCCACGCGCCGCCACTCGGATACCCAAGTCGCGTACGTCGTCCACCACTTGGGCCACGGTGAGGAAGTAGGAGGCGAAGCCGTGGTACGCGATGATGTCCAGCTCGTGGTGCATCCGCTCCCAGTACTCGCGGCGCCTGTCGTACCCCCGCAGCACCATGCCCGCCGCCGCCCGTGAGGCGAGCACGCGCTGGGCGGTGCGGCGGCCCGCGCCGACGAGGTGCGGCTCGGGGAAGCGCACGGAGCCGATGCCGATGTCGTCCTCGGGGTCGACGAGACACTCGGCGGCGGCCGACCGGGTCTGCTCGACGAGGCGGTGGGCGGTGTCGCGGCGGAAACCGGCGGCCTCCACGATCCGCTCGGCGTTGCCCAGCATGGCGTCGGCGCCCTTCAGCCACCGCTCCCCGCTGTCGAGTTCCTTGGTCGGGTCGACGGGGACGAGACGGCGCGCGGCGTCGAGCACATCGGCGACCGGACCCATGCCGGCGTCGGCGTAGCGGACGGCGTTGCTCAGGACGGGGCGGACGCCCTGCTCGGCGGCGAAGCCGACGGTGCGGGCGGCGAGGCGGAGCGAACCGGGTCCGGTGCCTTCGCGGCCGTGCCACACGGACTCCAGGCGCAGCGCGTCTCCGTAGCGCTCGCGCCAGGGGGCGAGGAGGCGGGCGGCCCGGTCGGGGCGCCCGGCGGCGAGCGCGCGCCCCACGTCGGACGCGGGGCCGAGCAGCACGGTCATGCCCTCGCCGTGGTTCTCCTCCCACGGAAGCACGGGCTGCCCCTGGCCGCTCCGGTGCGCGGCGGTGATCAGGCGGCACAGCGCGGCCCAGCCCGTGGCGCCGTCGCGGGCGAGGAAGGTCACGCGCGGGGTCGACTCGTCGATGAAGGCACCTCCGCGCACCGGAGTCCGCCGCGGCGCACCGCGCGGTGGTGCCGGCTCCCCCACCGCGAGCTCGGCCCCGAACAGCGGCCGCACCCCCGCCTTCGCGCAGGCCTTGGCGAACCGGACACTCCCCGCGAGGGTGTCCCGGTCGGTGAGCGCGAGGGCGTCCATGCCCCGCTCGGCGGCGCGCTCGGCAAGCCGCTCCGGGTGCGAGGCCCCGTACCGCGGGGAGAACCCGGAGACGGTGTGCAGATGCGTGAACCCGGGCACACGCACCTCCTGAAACCCCGAATCGATCCGTTCTCACATCCCCCGCCTCCACCATACCCAAGTTTCGAACGTACGTACGACACCCGAGTCGAACGGCACTCCGCTTCACCCATTCGGCCCCACCCACCTGCGGGAACGGCAAGGGCCACGGAGCGTGGGGGGCATGAGTTTCACCGATGAGTTGAAGAGCGCCGTCACCCCGCGAGCAGCCCTGCTGGTCATCGGTGTACTGGCCCTGCAGCTGCTGTTCATCGCCTCCTACGTAGGGGCCCTGCACGACCCGAAGCCGAAAGACGTGCCCTTCGGAGTCGTCGCTCCGGGACCGGCGGCCAAGGAGACCTCGGACAAGCTCGGGAAACTCCCCGGCGACCCGCTCGACCCGCGCGTGGTCAAGGACGAGGCCGCCGCCCGGCACCAGATCATGAACCGCGACATCGACGGGGCCCTGATCGTGGACCCCCGGGGCACGACCGACACCCTCCTGGTCGGCTCGGGCGGCGGCACCGTCCTTGCCACCGCCCTTGAGAAGATCGCCACCCAGGTCGACGGCGCCGAGAAGCGGACGGTCAAGACCGTGGACGTGGCCCCCGCGTCCACCAAGGACTTCGACGGGCTCTCGTCCTTCTACCTGGTCGTCGGCTGGTGCGTCGGCGGCTACCTGTGCGCCTCGATCCTGGCGATCAGCGCGGGCGCCCGGGCCACCAACCGGCAGCGCGCCCTGATCAGGACCGGCGCCATGGCGCTCTACTCGATCGCGGGCGGCCTCGGCGGCGCGCTCATCATCGGGCCGATCCTGGACGCCCTGCCCGGCAGCATCATGGGCCTGTGGGGCCTCGGCTCCCTCGTCGTCTTCTCGGTCGGCATGATCACGCTCGCCCTGCAGTCGCTGACCGGCATCGTGGGCATCGGCCTCGCCGTCCTGCTCGTCGTGATCGCGGGCAACCCGAGCGCGGGCGGCGCCTTCCCGCTGCCGATGCTGCCGCCGTTCTGGAAGGAGATCGGCCCCTGGCTGCCGCCGGGCGCGGGCACCTGGGTGGCCCGCTCCATCGCGTACTTCAAGGGCAACGCGATCACCGGACCGATGCTGGTGCTCGCGGCCTGGGCGGTCGTGGGCACCGTCATCACCCTGGTCATGTCCGCGCTGCGCGGGGACCGCCAGCCGGGCCGGAGGCCCGCGACGGAGGAAACGCACACGGGCACCGGCGCCCACCGCCGGTGAGCCGGGCGGCCCGCCCGGCGGCCCGCACTCCACGGGTGTTGTCAGACCCGGGTGCGAGTCTTGAGCGATGATCACCACCCTGGCGGTCGAAAACTACCGCTCCCTGCGCAAACTGATCGTCCCACTGAACCGGCTGAACGTCGTGACGGGCGCCAACGGCACCGGCAAGTCGAGCCTGTACCGCGCGTTGCGGCTGCTCGCCGACTCCTCGCGGGGCGGCGCGGTCTCGGCCCTGGCCCGCGAGGGCGGACTCCCCTCGGCGCTGTGGGCAGGCCCCTCGAAGGCGGAGGCCACCAGCCTCCGTCTCGGCTTCGCCGGTGACGAGTTCGGGTACGCGGTCGACTTCGGGTACCCCGTCCCCACCTCGGGCTCCGGCGCGGCCCCCTCCATGTTCAACCTGGACCCGGAGATCAAGCGCGAGTGCACCTGGGCCGGACCCGTCCTGCGCCCCGCCGCGCTGCTCTGCGACCGCGCGGGCCCCGCCGTGCGCACCCGCACCGCCGACGGCGGCTGGCACCGCACCCAGGGCATCAGGCCGTACGACAGCATGCTCGGCGAGCTGGCCGATCCGCAGCTCGCCCCCGACCTGCTCAGGCTGCGCGAACTGATCCGCTCCTGGCGGTTCTACGACCACGTGCGCACCGACGCCGAAGCGCCCGCCCGCGCCGCCCGCATCGGCACCCGCACGCCTGTCCTCGGCCATGACGGCGCCGACCTGGCCGCCGCGCTCCAGACCATCCGCGAGATCGGCGACCCGGCGGCCCTTGACGCCGCGGTGGACGACGCCTTCCCGGGCAGCCGGGTGGGGATCGTCGACAGCGGGGGACGCTTCGAACTCCAGTTGCACCAGCGCGGACTGAACCGCCCCCTGGGAGCGGCCGAACTGTCCGACGGCACGCTGCGCTATCTGCTGTGGACCGCCGCTCTTCTCACACCCCGGCCACCCTCGCTCCTGGTCCTGAACGAGCCGGAGACGAGCCTGCACCCCGACCTCCTGCGCCCCCTCGCGGACCTGATCCTCACCGCGACGAAGGACACGCAGATCGTCCTGGTGACCCACGCCGGCCCACTGGCGGACGCCATCGAGAAGGGCGCCCCGCGCCACCGCCTCGACGTGAACTCCATAGAGCTGGTGAAGGAGTCCGGCCAGACGACAGTGGCAGGCAGAGAGGGCCTCCTCGACGAACCCCTCTGGTACTGGCCCAAGCGCTAGCAGCGCCCGGCCACGTCCAACCCGCAGAGGGGCCGGACCCCCGAAGAGGTCCGGCCCCCACCCTGCCCATTGATCCCGCCGGGATCTAACCGATCTCCGCGCCGAAGGCGGAAAGCGCCTCCGGCACCGGCTGGAAGAACGTCTCCCCGCCGGCGGTGCAGTCACCGCTGCCGCCCGAGGTGAGACCCAGCGCGGTGTCACCCGCGAAGAGCGCGCCGCCACTGTCACCGGGCTCGGCGCAGACATCGGTCTGGATGAGTCCGTTGACGATGTCGCCGTTGCCGTAGTTCACGGTGGCGTCGAGACCGGTGACCGTGCCGTCGTGCAGCTGCGTGGTCGAGCCACTGCGCTGCACCTCCTGGCCGACGGTCGCGTCGCCCGCCTTGGTGATGGCCTGCGTCGAGCCGTTGTAGAGGTTCACCTCGCTGGGGTGCGCGGTGTCACCGGTGTACTTGACGATGCCGTAGTCGTTCTCGGGGAAGCTGGAACCCGCGTTCTCACCGATGACCGGGCCGCCCTGCTCCTCGGACCAGCTGGTCACCGCCTCGGTGCAGTGGCCCGCGGTCAGGAAGTGCGGAGCACCGTCCTTGACCACGTTGAAGCCGAGCGAGCAGCGGCTGCCGCCACCCCAGATGGCGTCGCCACCTGCGATGAAGGGCTTGAACTCCCCCTTGCTGCGCTGGAGTTCGGCCTTGGAGCCGAGCCCCTTCACGACCGCGCCGAGCTTGTCGAGGTCGGCGCCCTTGACCGTGCGGTCCGCCGTGACGACGACCTTGTTGGTGGCCGGGTCGACCGCCCACGAGGTGCCGGGGATGGACGCCTTGTCGCTGAGCGTCGAGCGGGCGCTCTTCAGCTCGGCGAGGGAGTTCTCGACGACTCTCGCCTTGGCGCCCGCCGACTCGACGGCGTCGACCGCGCTCTTGTCGAGGACGTTCACGACGAGGTTCTTGGCCTTGGCGTCGTAGTAGGTGCCTGCCGCGTCCAGGCCGAGATCCTTGCCGATGGACGAGGCGAGCTTTCCGGCCTTCGCGACCGAGAGGGTGTCCGGCGTGGGGGTCGGGGCACTCTCACTCGCGTTCGCAGTCTGGAAGGTGATTCCGGCGGCGATCAGTGCGGTGATGCCCGCACCTGCCACGGTGGCACGTCGCTTGGATATGCGTCGGTGCTTCAACTCACGTCCTCCTGTGGGGGGTCGGTCCGTTCGGTGTGGGGACCTGGGGACCGGAAGGCGTACCGGCACGGAGTCGCACACGCTGCGAAAGCCGCGTCCATGCCAAGGGATGCGGCCCACTATCCCGATACCGCCTGGTAGCACACAAGGTCTACTTCAGGACGCGCACGCGACAAACACTGTGCGCCCCCTGTGTCTTCACCCGCCCCGGTCACACCACGTCGGTTTCCGTTGCAAACACCGCGTGCGAGCGGGTGATCGGCAGCGGGTAAGGACTAGTCCTGTCCGGTTCTCGACGCTCCTGGCGCGTCCCGCTCACCGGCTTCCGAAGGTGAGGCACCGGAATCCGGCAGCGCGGCAGCGGGAGATCCGGTCACCGCGGCGGGAGATTCGGTCACCGCGGCAGGAGGCGCGCCCCCGGTCGCGCCCGGCTGCTGCGCCGGCTGGGCCCGCTCCAGGAAGCGCAGGAGTTCCACGGGGAAGGGCAGTACGAGGGTCGAGTTCTTCTCCGCGGCGACCGCCACCACGGTCTGCAGCAGCCGCAGTTGGAGGGCGGCCGGTTCCTCCGCCATCTGGTGCGCCGCCTCGGCCAGCTTCTTGGAGGCCTGCAGCTCGGCGTCCGCGTTGATCACGCGGGCCCGCCGCTCGCGGTCGGCCTCGGCCTGCCGGGCCATCGAGCGCTTCATCGTCTCGGGCAGCGACACGTCCTTGATCTCGACCCGGTCGATCTGCACGCCCCACCCGACCGCGGGAGAGTCGATCATCAGCTCCAGGCCCTGGTTGAGCTTCTCTCGGTTGGAGAGCAGGTCATCCAGATCGCTCTTGCCGATGATCGAACGCAGCGACGTCTGCGCCATCTGTGAGACCGCGAAGCGGTAGTCCTCCACCTGGATGACGGCCTCGGACGCGTCGATCACCTTGAAGTAGATGACCGCGTCCACGCGCACCGTGACGTTGTCCCGGGTGATGCCGTCCTGCGCCGGGACCGGCATCGTGACGATCTGCATGTTCACCTTGCGGAGCCGGTCCACGAACGGCACGATCATCGTGAACCCGGGCCCGCGCACCGAACGCTGCAGCCGCCCGAGCCGGAGCACCACGCCCCGTTCGTACTGTTTGACGACACGCGCCGCGGCCAGCGCATAGACCGCTCCGGCACATCCGACGGCCACTCCCGCCGCCACCAGCTCCTCGACCATGCCGGCCCCCAGGGTCCGAATTGGGCGTGTTGGGCGTGCACTTCGAAGGTAACGCCGCGGGACGCGCAAAGGGAGACGGGAGACAGGAGAGAGCCCCCGCCCGGACTGCCGGACGGGGACTCTTCAGGTGCTGGCTGCGAACTGGCCGTACGTGGATCAGTAGACGCTCACGCCGTACCGGCTCAGCGCCTCGGTGACCGGCTGGAAGAAGGTCGTGCCGCCCGATGAGCAGTTGCCGCTGCCGCCCGAGGTGAGGCCCAGTGCCTTGGACCCCGCGTAGAGCGGGCCGCCGCTGTCGCCCGGTTCGGCGCAGACCGTGGTCTGGATCATGCCGTAGACGACGTCGCCGCCGCCGTAGTTGACGGTCGCGTTCAGGGCGGTGACCCGGCCGCTGTGGGTACCGGTCGTGGAACCGCGCCGTGTGACGCTCTGGCCCACGGTGGGGTTGCCCGCACTGGTGATGTCCTGGCTGCCGACCGTACCCGACTTGGTGATCGACGAGTTCGTGTACCTGACGATGCCGTAGTCGTTGGTCGGGAAGCTGGAGCCGTGCGTGGATCCAAGCACCGTGGTCTTCGCGGAGTTGGCCCACCAGGTGCCCGCACCGTCGGTGCAGTGCCCCGCGGTGAGGAAGTAGTAGGTGCTGCCGCTGCGGACGTTGAAGCCGAGCGAGCAGCGCCAGCTCGACGCGTAGGTCGCGTCGCCGCCGGAGATCAGCTTGCTGAACTTGCCGGGGGTGCGTTCGACCTTGAGGGCGCCCGCGTTGCTGCCCGCCGCCTCCTTGATCTTGGCGATCTCGGCCTTGGAGACGGTGCTGTCGGCGGTGACGACCAGACGGTTCGTCGCCTTGTCGACGCTCCATGCGGTGCCTGCGACATCCGCGTCGAGCACCGCGTCGCTCGCCTTGGTGAGCTGCGCCGAGCTGAAGGTGGTGACGTCATTGGCGTTCGCGGCGGGGACGGCGAGCGCGCCGACGGCCACGAGTCCGGTGGCCACGGCGAGCAGACGAGTACGTCTCGCTATGCCGCTGCGGGGGGTGGTGCGCTTGTTCCTCACTTGTTGTTCCTCCCGAGGGGAAGTCAGTGGGCCCGGTGGGTTGGGGCCCGTGAGGCGCAGCCAATGAGCAAGAGGCAAGCCGGATTCCGGTTATGCCGTGCTCCTGACAAGCGCTTGCTCGGGAGTATTCGGGCCGGAGACACCGCGCACAAGGGCGCCTTTCGGCCGTCGGCGGGATACCCGGCGACCGACCCCGACGGCTGACACCTCTGTCGTACGCCGCCGGGGCTCGGTCATCGGCTGTGCCTCTGACGTGTCAGCGGCCGACCAGGTTCCGCTCTCCCGCGGCGATCTCGGCGTCGAGAGTGTTCCCCGGGGGCGGGAAGGGGCAGATGAAGTGGTCGGCGAAGGCGCACGGGGGAAGAAGCGCACGGTTGAAGTCCACCGTCGTGCGCCCCTCGGCGTCCGGAGCGGCGGGCCGCAGGAACCGGAACCGATAGCTGGAGACCCCGCTGCTCGCGTCGGCGAAGACCGCCCACAGTGAGCCGTCACCCTCCACCGAAACCTGGAGCGTGTGGTCCTTTCCGGCCAGGGTGAAGGCCAGCTCACCCCCGAGACCGAGCCCTCGCTCCACCCCGTCCGCGTTGCCGACCCGGACGGTGCGCACCCCGTCGGTGGTGCTCTCGGCGGCGTACGGCGTGAAGCGCCCCGGCACGGCCCAGCGCGCGTCGTACTCGGTGGCCTCGATGCCCTCGAAGGCGCGGCGCGTCGCGGACTCGGGGTCGAAGTCGCGTACCGCCCAGAGCCCTTCGCGGCGCAGCACGACCAGGCGGCGCTCGCCGTACCCGACGCGGGCCGCGGCGACCGGCCCGGGATCGGCGACGAGCCTGGCCTCACCGCCGAACGGCTGCCCGTCCAGGGTGAGCCGGTCGCCGGTCTCGGCGGTCAGGACGATCTCGTCGCCCGCCTCGGTCCAACGTCCGGGGATGTCCGGAAGCGATCCATCCGGGTAATCCGCGAGCCAGTGGGTGCCGGTGAGGGAGAGCGGGCCGTAGGGCGCGGACACCGTCTCCGTCCGCTGCTCGTGCCAGTGCTTCCAGTCGCGTGCTGCGTCCGTCGTCATGTGATCAAGCCTTGCACGGGCTCGCGGGAACTCCCGGCCACGACGAACCCGTGGACGGAGCGGAGAACGCCGAGTGCCTAAAGCCCGCAGTCACAACAGGAGCAGCACTCGCAACAGGAGCAGCATCCGCTGTCGCCGCAGTTGGTGCAGCAGCCCTCCCGCTTCTTGCGGGACCAGGGGCCCTCGTACGAATCGGCGCAGCACAGCTTGCAGGTGCAGCAGAGCCCGATGGCGACCGCGCACCCCGCCCAGAAGCCCCTCTTGCCCGGCTTGGGCGGCTGCGGCTCGAACCCGGGCCCTCCCCCGAACCCACCGGGGCCTCCGGGACCGCCCGGACCACCGAACCCACCGGGACCACCGGGGCCGCCCTGACCCCCGCCGGGCGTCCCGCCTCCGTACGGGTTGTCGCCTCCGTACGGATTGCCGCCTCCGTAGCCCTGCTGGCCATAGGGCCCACCCGGCGGCGGCCCGAAGGAACCACCCTGATGGGCCGTCACCTCATGTGTGTGCCCGCACGCGTCGGTCCCGAAGGCACGGTCCACCGAACGCCCCAGCTCATGCGCGAGCAGCATGTGGGCGAGCTTGCCGTCGGTGAACTCGGCGTCGCGCAGTGCGAGCCGTATGCCGTGCAGGGCATCGTCCGCGAGGCGCCGCGCCTCGCCGAGTCCGGTGCCGGTGGCCGATGGGGGTCCCCCCTGCCCCTGAAGAGCTTGGGGGAGGGTTCCAGGCACCCGACGCGGCGTCAGCTTCCTTGTCCTCCACGGCGTCCAGGAGATGCGCGAGCCTGCCGAAGAGGCGGCCGGCCTCGGCGAGCGGCTCGGCGTTGCCCGGCCTGCCCGCGATGACGGCGGTGTGCGCGAAGGCCGCGGCGGTCGCGGTCTCGGTCGGCTCGGTGACCGCGAGCAGGGAGGTGCCGCGGCCCGCCAAGCCCTCGATGCCGACCTGCCGTTCGACGGCGTCGAGCAGAACCGCCGTGTCGAAGCCCACAGCGGCGCCGGTGCGGGCACCCGCCCGGTCCCAGCTCCGTGCGACCTTGCGGGCGGCGGCGGCCACCGGCCTGCGCGCCAAGATGCCGTCGCCGTCGACGACGTGGTCGCGCACCTTCGCCGAAGCGAGCACCAGCGAGACCGCGGCGGCGAGCCGTGCGCCCTCGCCCCGCGCGACGGAAGCGGTGCGCATACCGCGGTTGGGGTCTCCCCTGCTCCTTAAGAGCTTGGGGAAGGACAGGGTCCCGCGGTGCGACGCCAGCCGGTGGACTCCTGGGCCTGAGCCTCCGTCAGAACCGAGATGATCAGGCCGTCGTAGTTGGTCACGACCCGGGCGAACTGCCCGTGGTCACCGCGCAGCGCAAGACAGAGGCCGCACAGGTGCGCCATCCATTGCGTTTTGAGCCCCTCGCCCAGACGATGGCTGCGGGGCCTGACGATTCCGAACATGCGACTCCCCCGTGAGCCTGTCATCCATCAACTCGGGCATCGTATCGAGGGGTCCGTTCACCCGGACGTACGGGTCGTCACCCATACGCCGTGAACAATCATATTTCACTTACTGTCAGCAGACGTATACAGCCGCACCCTTGGGGAACCACGCGTTTACGGCGTGTTGACTCTGCACCAGTACCGTCACGAAAACCCCGCGCGGCGACTATCCACTTGGCGCACTATCCGCATCATGGACGAACATGGGGATGCGGAACGCAGAAAGCCCGCTGTGAGAGGAGGCGTCCATGGGATCGGTGCGCAAGGCGAGTGCCTGGCTTGGCCTCGTCGACGACAACAACAATGACGAGCGTTACTACGACGGCTACGACGACGACGGGGCCGAGGGGCCCGGCGATGCCTGGGTGACCGACCCGCGGGTGCGGGTGGTGGCCGAGGCCGCCGAAGAGGAAGGGCGCCGGATCGGGACCGTGACCCCGGACAGCTTCCGGGACGCGCGCGGCATCGGTGAGCTCTTCCGGGACGGTGTCCCGGTCATCATCAACCTCACGTCGATGGACCCCGGCGACGCCAAGCGCGTCGTGGACTTCGCGGCAGGTCTGACGTTCGGTCTGCGCGGCTCCATCGAGCGCGTGGCGACGCGGGTCTTCCTGCTCAGCCCCGCTGACACGAACATCGTCAACGGGGAGGCCACGAGCCGTCCGACGGACGGTTTCTTCAACCAGAGCTAGTGGGCGAGGCCGCTCACCGGAAAGCGTCAAGACCGGTGAGCGCCTTGCCCAACACGAGTTGATGCATTTCGACGGTGCCCTCATAGGTGAGCACCGATTCGAGATTCGTCGCATGCCGCATCACGGGGTACTCCAGCGAGATCCCGTTCGCGCCCAGGATCGTCCGGGACGTGCGGCAGATCTCGATCGCCTCCCGTACGTTGTTGAGCTTGCCGAAGCTGACCTGTTCCGGGCGGAGCCTGCCCGCGTCGAGGCGCCGGCCGAGGTGATGCGCGAGCAGGATGCCCTTGTGCAGCTCGACCGCCATGTCGGCGAGCTTGGCCTGAGTGAGCTGGAAGCCGCCGATGGGCCTGCCGAACTGCTCGCGAGTCTTGGAGTATTCGACGGCCGCCTCGAAGGAGGAGCGGGCGGCGCCCATCGCTCCCCAGACGATGCCGTAGCGCGCGTGAGAGAGACAGCTCAAGGGGCCCTTGAGCCCGGTGACCTCGGGAAGCACCGCGTCGGCGGGCAGCCGTACCTCGTCCATCACCAGCTCACTGGTGACGCTTGCCCGCAGCGACCACTTGTGCTTGATCTCGGGCGCCGAGAAGCCCGGGGTGCCGGTGGGGACGACGAAGCCTTTGATTCCGTCGTCGGTGTGCGCCCAGACCACGGCGACCCCGGCCACAGATCCGTTGGTGATCCACATCTTGCGTCCGGTGAGCACCCAGTCGGTGCCGTCCTTCTTGGCGAAGGTGCGCATGGACGCCGGGTCGGACCCGTGGTCCGGCTCGGTCAGACCGAAGCAGCCGATGATCTCGCCCGCCGCCATGCCGGGCAGCCAGCGCTGCTTCTGCTCCTCGGAGCCGAAGCGGTGGATGGCGTACATGGCGAGGGAACCCTGTACGGAGACGAGCGAGCGGATGCCGGAGTCGGCGGCTTCGAGCTCGAGGCAGGCGAGCCCGTACTGGACAGCGCTCGCCCCGGCGCAGCCGTAGCCCTCCAGGGACATGCCGAGCGCGCCGAGGGAGCCGAGCTCACGGGCGAGATCGCGGATGCCGGGCAGCTCGCCCTTCTCGTACCAGTCGGCGATGTGCGGCAGGACGCGGTCGGTCGCCCACGTGCGGACGGTCTCGCGGATCGCGAGGTCCTCCGGCTCCAGGAGATCGTCGATGCCGAGGGGGTCGGCGGGGTCGAAGGGCGGCAGGGGCGTACGGCTGCGTGCGGACATCTCGGGCCTCCGGCGGCGCAAAAACTAGCAGTGGTAGTTACTTACGGCTCGCGTTGACGTTACGACGCAGCATCCCGCACGTCCATAAGGCCGGGTGGGTGGGGGGAAATCCCCGGCCGAAGGCCCGGATCACCTCAGCGGACGGACTCCACAGGAACCTCCGCCTCCCCTCGGGGCGCAGGAACCCCCTGCTCAGGCCGCGCCGCAGGCGCCCCGCACTCCATGGTGCGCGGCAGCTTCAGCGCCATCAGCGCGCCGAGCAGCAGCAGCCCCGCGCTGACCAGCAGGGTCACGTGCAGCCCGTGCACGAAGGACTCGCGCGCGGCGACGCGCAGCGCCTCGCCCGCGCCGCCCCCGAGTCCCGAGGCGACCTCGTACGCCTCGCCCAACGAGTGGCTGGCGGCGGCACTCGCCTTGTCAGGAACGCCCCGCACCGACGAGAGGCCCGGCGCGTACGCCGCGTTCATGACGCTGCCGAGCAGCGCGATGCCGATGCCCGCGCCCAGCTGGTACGAGGTCTCGCCGATCGCGGCGGCGCCGCCCGCCTGCGCCTGGGGCGCCTCGCTGAGCATCGACTCGTACGAACCGAAGAGCGTGGTCTGCAGACCGAGGCCGAGCAGCACGAAGCTGACGAGCAGGAGCGGGTCGTTGGCCTGGTCGCCCATTCCGGTCAGCACCACCACGGCCGCCGCGGTCAGGGTGAAGCCGGAGGCGACCATCGTGCGCGGGCCGAAGCGGTGCAGGAGCTTCGTTCCGGCCAGGCCCGCGGCCATCGCGGCGACGGTGAGCGGAACGAGCCGCATCCCCGTCTCCAGCGGGGAGAGGCCGAGCACCAGCTGCAGATACTGCGCGGCGACCAGTTCGAGGCCGACCAGGGCGAGCATCGCGAGCACGATGCAGCCCAGCGAGGTGCTGAACGCGGGCCGGGCGAACATCGACAGGTCTATGAGCGGATGCTTGCGCCGCCGCTGCCTGCGGACGAAGCCCACCAGGAGGGCCGCGCCGAGGAAGAACGAGAGAAGGGTGGTCATGCCGAACGGCGACTCGCCGCCGCCCGCCCGCTTCACCGCGAACACGATGCCGAAGAGGCCGCCCGCGGCCATCAGCGCGCCGACCACGTCCCACGGCCCGTCGCGGTCACCCGTCGACTCGGGAAGGAGCAGGCGTCCGATGGGGAGGCTGACCAGCATCAGCGGGATGTTTATCAAGAAGACCGAGCCCCACCAGAAGTGCTCCAGGAGGAATCCGCCGAGCAGCGGGCCGCCCGCCGCGCCGATTCCGGCCACCGCGCTCCACACGCCGATGGCGACGGCACGCTCGCGCCGGTCGGGGAAGACCTGGCGGAGGATCGAGAGCGTGGCGGGCATGATCATCGCACCGCCGACGCCGAGCAGGGCGCGGGCCGCGATCAGGACCTGGGCGTTGTCCGCCATGGCCGCCACGGCCGAGGCCACGCCGAAGAGCGCGTAGCCGAGGAGCAGCACCCGTCTGCGGCCCACCCGGTCACCGAGCGTGCCGAAGAGGATGAGCAGCGAGGCGCAGATCAGCGGATAGATGTCCACGATCCACAGCAGCTCGATGCCACCTGGCTTCAGGTCCTCGGTGACGGCGGGCACGGCGACGTGCAGAACGGTGGCGTCGACGGCGACGAGCAGCAGGCTTGTGCAGAGAACGACGAGCACCAGCCAGCGGTTGGCGCCGCCCTGCGACCCGGGTACCCGACGGCCGGAAGGAGCGGTGGCCGTGGTTGAACCCGACATGTGCGATACCTCCCAGTGATCCCTCGCTACGGCGGCCCCGCGGGACGTGATCTCCCAGCTGGCGGCGGCGAAAGGCGAGTGAGCCGTCAGAGTACGCGAGTTCACGGCTGTGGCGCGTGGCGGACCTCTCACGGTTGCGCGGAGAGGGTGTGGCGTACGCCACGCTGCCCACGCATGGACCACGCCCCCGGCAGGCCCACCGGTTCCCGCCTGCGCCGATAATCGAGCCCGTGACCGACCTGGACCAACGCCTGCCCCCGCCGTCCTACGGCGCCCGTGCGAGCGCGGCGCTGCGCCGCGCGGCGCCCGCGCTCCTCGTCTACGCCGGGGTGCGCGCCCTGGGGGTCGCGGTGCTCGCGGTCTGGAGCGCGGCGGCGGGAAAGAGCGCCCACACGCTGCTCACCGCTCGCTGGGACTCGCTCTGGTACACCCGCGTCGCCGAGCACGGCTACGGCTGGGAGGTGACGCTCCCGGACGGCAGCGTCCACTCGAACCTCGCGTTCTTCCCGCTGCTGCCCTGGCTGGAGCGTCTCGTCTCGGCGGTCAGCCCCTTGTCGTACGCCGATGCCGGCCTGGTGGTGAGCTGGCTCGCCTCGCTCTGCGCGGCCGGGGGGATCTTCGCGATCGCCGATCACCTCTACGGGCGACGAGTGGGGGTCTACGCGGTCGCGCTGTGGGCGGTCCTGCCCGTGGGGATCGTGCAGTCGATGGCGTACAGCGAGTCCCTCTTCACGGCGCTCGCGGCCTGGTCGCTGTACGCGGTGCTCACCGGCCGCTGGGTGTGGGCGGGCGTACTCGCCTCCCTCGCGGGCCTGACGCGGCCCGTGGGCGCCGCGGTCGTCGCCGCACTGTGGGTGACCGCGGCCGTGCACATCCGGCGGGAGCGCACGGCGGACCGGCGCCTGATCCTCGGGGTGGTGCTCGCGCCGCTCGGCGCCGCGGGCTACGTCCTGTGGGTCGGCCACCGCACCGGCGACGGCCTCTTCGGCTATCTCGACGTCCAGGCCGGCTGGGGCAACGGATTCGACTTCGGCTACGCCTTCGCCCGCTTCGTCGGCGACAAGTTCACCGCCTTCCCCGCGGCTCTCGCCGGGGTCGGTCTGATCGTCGGGGTCGCCCTGGTGGTCTGGCTGTACGTCATCGGTGTCCGGCAGAAGCAGCCGCTGCCCCTGCTCGTCCACTGCGGGATCGTCGTGGCGCTCGCGCTGTGCGCCGCGGGCTATTTCGGCTCGAAGCCGCGCCTCCTGCTGCCCGCCTTCCCCTTGCTCCTGCCCCTCGCGGTGGCGCTCGCCCGGGTGCGTACGAGCAGGTCGGCGCTGGTTCTCGGGGGCCTGGCGGCCGCTGCCGCGGCGAGCGCGGCGTACGGGGCGTTCTGGCTGAACGGCTCGGGTCCGCCATGATCGTTTCCGGGGCGGCCCGGTGAGCGGACGGGAAATTCCGCACCAGCACCCGGTGAACGAATTCATAAGGACCATAAAACGGCCACGCCAATGATCAAAGAATTCAGTAAGGGGCTCATCTCGGAATAGGGAAACCGTAGGAATAAACCTCCGTCTGAGATCAATGCCACATCACATCGTCATCACAAAGCCACTGATTCGGCCTAGTCCCGCACTCACTCGCTGTAACGTCGATTGGGTGCGTACCGAACGAAACCTCACCCGTCTGGACCGGGTCTTCGCCCGTCTCGACCGGGAGCCGGAACGACCGGCCGGCCTCGATCTGCCGAGGATGAGCAGGCACAGGATCGTGCTCTTCAGCGCGACCCTGGCCTTCTACCTCGCCATCGTGGTCGCCGTGCTGACCACGTCGTGGCTGGTGCGGTTCGACTGGCAGGTCATGTTCTTCCGGCCCTACCAGCAGTGGCCCGAGATCCACGCCTTCCTCGACTACTGGGTGGTCCTCGGCCAGCGCGGCCCGACCGCCGTGATGGTCGCGGCCTGGCTGGGCTGGCGCTCCTGGCGTCAGCACACGATCCGCCCGCTCCTGTCGTTCGGCGCCGCCCTGCTGCTCCTGAACGTCACGGTCGGCGCCGCCAAGATCGGCATGGGCCGCCTCGGCCCGCACTACGCCACCACGATCGGCGCCAACGAGATGTGGCTCGGCGGCGATATATTCCCCTCCGGTCACACCGCCAACGCCGTCGTGACCTGGGGAATCCTGGCCTACATGGCGTCCACCCCGCGCACCCGCCGCTATCTCTCGGCGCTCTCCGCCGTGGTCTCGCTCAGCGTCGGCCTGACCACCGTGTACCTCGGCACGCACTGGCTGAGCGATGTCTTCCTCGGCTGGGCCGCGGGTCTGCTCGTCCTGCTCGCGCTGCCCTGGGTGGAGCCGCTGCTCACCCAGGTCGAGGGCTGGATCTTCAGCCTGCGGGACCTGTGGCGCGCCCGTCGCGCCGGCCTCACGGCCCCGGTCTCCCCCGCCCCCGCGCGGGTGCCGCACCCCGCCACCGCACCGGCCGACGAACCCCCGCTGCGCGAGCCGGTCGGTGCCGCCCGTCCCGGCCGTGCCCCGGCCTATCTCGCCCCGGGCCCGCACACGCCGCGCTCCGAGCGCAGCCCGGTCACCCCGGCGGGCAGCCGCCGCCCGCCGCACTCCGAGCGCGCCACACGCTCCGCCACGTCGCCCCGCCCCGTCGCGGGCGGCTGACCCGAAGACAGCGGGGGCCGGTACGCACAACCCAACCCCCGCACCGCGAAGGCCCCGGTTCCGTCCAGGAACCGGGGCCTTTCGCCATGCCGGGCAGCCGTCGCGTCAGCCCTTCCAGCAGCGGACCACGACGCCTTCCTTGACCTCGAAGTTGAGCCGCCCCGCGAGGTACTCCATGGTGATGATCGCGCCCGGCGGCAACGACCTGACGGTGGACCAGCCGCGCTCGCGGGCCTGCCGCTCGGCGCCCTCGGCCGCGAGGCCGACGTAGGCGTCCATGCTGTCCTGGGGTTCGGCGGGAGGGGTCGGAATAGGTGCCATGGCCGCAACGGTAGGCGGCGCGGCCCGGCCGCGGAAGGCCGTAGCCGGACACCATGCGTCACCGGTACCTCTCCGGTCACGCTTCTGTCACAGGATCACGACGTGCGTTTCGCCTTAACTCCGTCACACGTACGGGGGGTTCCGGAGTTCTTCCGACGCCATTCCTGTATTTACCGCCGACCCTTCGAGAGGGCTCCGACACCACCGCAATAGCGCGGCGGCCAGGCCGCCCACTCGCCTTTGCGGCACCCTCCTCTTTTCTGAATCCAGGGCGCTCGGCGAGATGTGACGACGCACAGGGAATTCAAGATTCCAGCACAGCGGACCCGTACGCCCCCTGTCGGATCCGGGTATGACGCGAGCATCATGGCGGGTGCTTCGGGCAGGACCGGCGGCTGACGGCGAAGGGGCGAGCGATGGGGACTGAGACCGCGAGCGCGGCGGCACCGCCGGTCAGGCCAAGGACACCGGGCCGGGTCCTCGTGGACTGGCTGACCACCACCGACCACAAGAAGATCGGTCACCTGTACCTGATCACGTCGTTCGCGTTCTTCCTCGTCGCGGGCCTGATGGCCCTGATGATGCGGGCCGAGCTCGCCCGTCCCGGGCTGCAGCTGATGACCAACGAGGAGTTCAACCAGGCGTTCACCATGCACGGCACGATCATGCTGCTGCTGTTCGCGACACCGACGTTCGCGGGCTTCGCCAACGAGATCATGCCGCTGCAGATCGGCGCTCCCGATGTCGCCTTCCCCCGGCTCAACATGCTGTCGTACTGGTTGTTCCTCTTCGGCGGCCTGATGGTGCTCGGCTCGCTCCTGGTGCCCAGCGGCCCCGCCTCGTTCGGCTGGTTCGCCTACGCGCCGCTCAACAGCATGGAGCGGTCGCCGGGCATCGGCGCCGATCTGTGGATCATGGGGCTCGCGCTCTCCGGGTTCGGCACGATCCTCGGCTCGGTGAACTTCCTGACGACCATCATCGGGATGCGCGCGCCGGGGATGACCATGTTCCGGATGCCCGTCTTCACCTGGAACGTCCTGTTCACCTCGATCCTGGTGCTGCTCGCGTTCCCCGTGCTCGCCGCCGCGCTGCTCGTCCTGGAGGCCGACCGGCGCTTCGGCTCCATGGTCTTCGCCTCGGAGAACGGCGGTGCGCTGCTGTGGCAGCACCTCTTCTGGTTCTTCGGGCATCCCGAGGTCTACATCATCGCGCTGCCGTTCTTCGGGATCATCTCCGAGATCATCCCGGTGTTCAGCAGGAAGCCGATCTTCGGCTATCTGCCGCTGATCGGCGCGACGATGGCCATCACCGGCCTGTCCGTCGTCGTGTGGGCGCACCACATGTTCGCGACGGGCGCGGTGCTTCTGCCCTTCTTCTCCTTCATGTCCTTCCTCATCGCGGTCCCCACGGGCGTGAAGTTCTTCAACTGGACGGGGACGATGCTCAAGGGATCACTGTCGTTCGAGACACCGATGCTGTGGTCGATCGGCTTCCTGGTGAGCTTCCTCTTCGGCGGGCTCACCGGCGTCATCCTGGCCTCGCCGCCCCTCGACTTCCACGTCACCGACTCGTACTTCGTCGTGGCGCACTTCCACTACGTCGTGTTCGGAACCGTCGTCTTCGCGACCTTCGGCGGCTTCTACTTCTGGTGGCCCAAGCTCACCGGCAAGATGCTCGACGAGAGGCTCGGCAAGATCCACTTCTGGACACTGTTCATCGGCTTCCACGTGACGTTCCTCGTCCAGCACTGGCTGGGCGCCGAGGGCATGCCACGGCGCTACGCGGACTACCTGGCGGCGGACGGCTTCACGGCGCTCAACACCATCTCGTCCATCGGGGCATTCCTGCTCGGCATGTCCACGCTGCCGTTCCTCTACAACCTCTGGAAGACGGCCAAGTACGGCAAGAAGGTCGACACCGACGACCCCTGGGGCTTCGGCCGCTCTCTGGAGTGGGCCACCGCCTGTCCGGCGCCGCGCCACAACTTCGTCACGCTGCCCCGGATCCGCTCCGAGTCCCCGGCGTTCGACCTGCACCATCCGGAGTACGCGGCGTTCCATCCGCCCCAGGCGCAGTATCCGGACCCGCAGACCGAACACCCCGGTTTAGGGCCCGGCTCAGGAGGTCCCTCGCCGAGCTGATCCGTTCGGTGAAGTCCACGGGCTCGACGACCTCGAACTCGAAGCCCATCAGGAGCACGTGGATCACCATGACGTCCAGGCTCGTGGCGCCCGTGCGCAACAGAGAGCTGTGCTCGGTCTCGGCCTCCAGCGTGCCGTCCGACGGGGTGATCCGCTGGGCCGCCTCCTCCAGGGGCACCAGGAGCCGGACGACGGCCCGCGCGGCGTACCCACGCGTGGAGACGCCCTGGGAGACGTACGCGGCGAGGTCGTCGGCGGGCGGGGTGCGCGGCGCGAAGCGCGGTCCGTGCGGCGGCTTCGGGGTGATGCGGTCCGCGCGGAACGTGCGCCAGTCGTCGCGGTCGACGTCCCAGGCGACCAGGTACCAGCGGCGCTCCGTGCAGACGATGCGGTGCGGTTCGACGGTGCGACGGGTCGAACTTCCGCCGTGGTCGCGGTAGTCGAAGCGCAGGCGCTCGGCGTCCCGGCAGGCGTGGGCCAGTTCGGTCAGGACCGAGGGGTCCACGGCCTGCTGCCGCGGGCTCCCGAGCATCGGCACGGTGAACGCCGTCAGCGCGCCCACCCTGCGCCGCAGCCTGCTCGGCAGGACCTGCTCCAGCTTGTTCAGGGCGCGTACGGAGGTCTCACCGATGCCCTCGATGCCCTGTCCCGCGGCAGTGCGGAGGCCGACGGCCACCGCGACCGCCTCGTCGTCGTCCAGGAGCAGCGGCGGCAGCTCCGCACCCGCACCGAGCTGGTAGCCGCCGCCCGTGCCCGGGCTCGCGTTGACGGGGTAGCCAAGATCGCGGAGCCGGTCCACGTCACGCCGTACGGTGCGCGGGGTGACGCCGAGCCGGTCGGCCAGGTCCGCGCCCGACCAGTCACGGTGGGCCTGCAGCAGCGAGAGCAGGCGGAGCAGTCGTGCGGAGGTCTCCAGCATGGGGCTGATTGTGCCCGCCGTCGCGGACGGCATTGTGCCCGCCGTCGCGGTCAGTCCGGTCCGCGCGCGTCAGTCCTCGATCGCGTTCGCCTCGCGGATCCGGACCGAGAGGTCGTTGTCGTTCGTGTAGTACGGCCCCGCCTCCAGCGGTCCGTGCGCCGCGGTGTCGAGCCGGACCGCCGGATAGGTGAAGATCTGCTTCTTGTCCGGGATGTCGTCGAGGAGCCGGGCGAGCCGGATCGGCGGCTCGCTCTGTCCCACCGGGCGCAGCCAGAGATCCCAGGGGCCGGGGCCGCTGTCCGCGAGCACGTCACACCGCAGGGCGAAGCTGAACTCCGCTCCGTCCGCGCTCAGTTCGTAACGCTCGATCCGTTCGGGCTCGGCGCGGCGGGACGCCTCGGCGTATGCGGCGCCGGTCAGCGCGACGCCGTACACGCGGCCCTGCACGGTCACCTCGGTGTCGGCGATCCGCAGTTCACCGATCTCCGCGTGCGGGGCGCGCAGCCAGCTGCGTACGGAGAGATTGCCCTGCTTGGTCGCGTACGGGATGCGGACGGCGATGTGGCCGCGGGCCCCGCTGGGGGCGCGGTCGACCAGCGAGCGCAGGTCGTTGACGCCGGGGGCGAGGCGCCGCGGGGTGCCGCCGCCGACCTCCGCGTAGGCGTTCCAGCGCCCCTCGGCCAGCTCGACGCTGCTGGGCAGCGCGGCCCGCAGCCTGCCGTCGGCCGCCGGGGACAGCGGCAGGCGTACGTCCTCGTCGGCGGAGGCGGCGTCGCGGCGGCGCAGCAGCAGGTAGGCCGCGCCCTCGCCGCCGGGGTCGGTGACGTCGAAGGTGAGGCCGCCGGCGGAGTCGGCTATGCAGTCGGCGCGAGGTGCCGCCGCGACGTCCTGATCGGCACCGGAGCCGCAGGGCGATGAGGCGTCGGAGGTGGCCAAGGCCGTCATGCGGTGGATCCTTTCGTCTGTATGCCGCTGGTCGGTGCCCCGTGTCCGATGTCCCGCACCGCGTAGACACCGCCGAGCAGTGCGCCGCGGGTGCGGTGCAGCGAGCCGCGCATCCGGCCGCTGAAGGAGCTGCCGCGGGCGAGCATCCCGGTGAACATCGCGTCGTAGCGTTCGGCGATGCGCGCCGGGTCGAAGCGCTCGGAGTCCTCGAGGGCGGCGCCCCCCATGCGTCGGCGCAGGGTGTCGTTGTTGATCAGTTCGAGCAGCCCGCCCGCGATCGCGTCGGGGTTGCCCACCTCCACCAGGCGTCCGTCGACACCGTTGTCGATGATCTCGCCCGGCCCGTGCGGGCAGTCGGTGGCGACGACGGGCAGACCGCAGCGCATCGCCTCGACGATGGTCATGCCGAAGGACTCGAGGCTGGAGGTGACGGCCGCGATGGAGCCCTTGGCCCACTCGGGCTCGATGGGATGGGCGGGGCCCATCAGGAAGACGTGGTTGTAGAGGCCGAGTTCCTCTATCAGGGCGCGCAGCTTGTCCTTCTGCTTGCCACCGCCGTATATCCGAAGGCGCCAGTCCGGGCGCTGGGCACGCACCTGGTCGAAGGCACGGATCAGCAGGTCGTACCGCTTGACGGGGGCGAGCCGCCCCGCCGCGACGACCCACTTCTGGTTGCCGTCGGCGGGCTCGATGCCGGGCGCGGGCACGGGGTTGGGCACGGCCTGGACGTGGACTCCGGGCAGGCGCATCATGCGGCGGTAGGCGCGGGCGTCGGCCTCGGTGGTCGTGGTCAGGACGTCGAGGCGTGGGTAGACGCTGCGCAACTGGCGGCGCAGTTCCTTGGAGTGGCTGTCGAGCGTGAGGTGCTCCTGGCCGACCCGCAGCGGGCCGCGCGCGGTCTCGCGGGCGAGGTGCACGTTCAGGCCGGGCCGCGTACCGACCACCACGTCGGCGCTGACCGAGGAGAGATGCTCGGCGATGCGCCGGTCGGTGAGGGCGCTGTACTGGCCGTAGCGGCCTTCCGCGCTGGGGAAGGTCCGGGCGGGGCGCAGGGCGTCGGCGGACTCCCCCTCGTAGCGGGGGCTGTCCTTGCGCATGTCGACCAGGTGGCTGAGCCTGACGCGGGAGTCGGGCGAGAACACGGGGTCGTCACGGTGCCGGAAGACGGAGACGATCTCGACGTCGTGCTGCTCGGCGAGTGTGTTCGCCAAGTTGTACGTCGTCCGGATCGTCCCGCCGATTCCGTACGCGTTGTGAATCAGGAAAGAGATGTGCATGCGTCCCCGTATCCCACGCTTCCCCGCGGACAGTCCTTCTCGTCCGCCTACCGCAGGGTTAGACGGGGATTACGGACCAAGGGTTGGGCTCCCTCATCATCTTGTTTTTGAACGGTTGTGCCATCGGTATCCGATTTCGGGAACTTTCCTGCTGGGTACACGCATCATGGCTGGTAGGAGAGCTGCGGCACGTCGAAACAGTTGTCATTCATGTCTCCCTGTGTGACCCAGCCCTCACTGTCCTTCCAGCGGGCCACCGACACACAGGTCCTACGGGACGCCGGCGGCTCGGCCCGCTCCTCGTACGTCACCGGGAGCAGCAGCCCACGCGCGGTGTATGACTCACCACGGTTCATGAAGCGGTCGACACACGCGCGCGTCACCTCCCCCCGGCAGGACTTCGCCGCGTCCGTGAACCACATGGCGGCGGCCCAGCCCTCCAACTGCCACTGCGAGAGCTCCTTGTACCCCTTCATGGCCTTACGGAACTCGCGTACGGCCGGCTGGTCGGTGTCCTCGTAGTTGCGGCTCGCTCCGGTGGCCCACAGGGTGTTGCGGCAGTGCGGCGCGTCCTTGTAGTCGGCGGCGACGGCGGAGGTCCAGTTCTGGACGTTGGTGACCTTGGCGGTGACCTCGGCACCCACGTCGTCCATCGCCTCGCACAGCTGGGCGTTGCCGTGCGTGTCCATCGCGTCGAAGACGAGGTCGGCGCCCTGCTCCTTCAGGTCGGCCGCCGCCGCGCGGAAGTTGGGCAGCGCGAAGTCGACCTGCTCGGTGACCACCTTGTAGCCCTCCGCCTTCAGGCCCCGGCTGACGAGACGGGCGTACGCGGCGGACGCGGCCTGGTTGTAGGAGACGACGGCGGCGGTACGCGCCCCCTGCTCCCGCTTGAAGTAGCGGTAGACCTCGGTGCCGCCGATCAGCTTGCCGTCCCAGCCGGGCTTGCCGTCGCGCGGGGCGAGGCTGCCGTAGATCCCGTACAGGTGCGGATGGGTGTCGTACGCGGACCCGATCGGCTGGCCCCCGACGTCAGGCACGCGCGCGCGGGAGACGCGGGGCGCCCCCGCGTAGTCGAGGGAACTGGTCGCGACGAGCGCGACGACGCGCTCCTCCTCCACCAGCTTGTGGACGCACTCGTTGTTGCCGACGCCGCTGCCGCCGTCGTCACATGTACGTACCTCGACCTTGCGCCCGTCGATGCCGCCCCGCGCGTTCAGCCGCTCGAAGTACGCCTTGGCCCCGTCCCGCGGCCCGGTGAAGGCGGAGCCGCCGACCGGGCTCGTCGCGCTGGTGATGATGCCGACCCGGACCGGCGCCCCGGACGGGGCGGGCGCCGTGCTCCTGCCCTCGAAGTCGCTCTCGGGGAGCCGGCTGCCGCACCCCGCCACCGCCACGAGCAGCGCGGCTACGGCAACGGCCTCAACAGCCCGGACCGGGCGACTCATTGCCGCTCAGCTTCACCAGTGCGCAGAGAGTCTTGACGGACACCTTCCAGGTGTCGTCCTGATGGACGGAGGTGCCGGAGGCGGAGGGTAGCGCGGTGGCGCCCTTCAAGGTCAGGGCGTACGTCACGGCCGCCTCGGTCGCCGAGCTGAACTCGACCTTGTTGACGTCGGCGCTGACCTGCTTGCCGCGCTCGTCGCCGTTGAAGCTCTCCAGGACGCCCCGCATCTTCGCCCCGTTCTCCAGGACGGCCTCCTTCTCCTTCAGGGGCACGGCGGGATCGAAGAACTTCTCGAAGTTCTCCTTGACCTGCTTCTCGGCCGCGGCCGGATCCGCGGGCGCGTCCTTGGCGGGCGCTTCGGAAGACGCACCCCGGGTCGACTTCTCCACGGACGGCTCGGGCGGATCACTGTCGCCGCCCCCGCCGCTGTCGTCACCGCATGCCACGGCGGCCGGAACGACGAGCAGGACCGCGGCTGCCGCAAGCGCCGCGCTCCGCACCCTTCCCCGCCTGAGATCGCTCCCCCGCTTGGGGCTGGTCCAGAAAACCATCTGGCTCACCACCGGGTGTCGGTCCGGGCCATCAGCGCCCGGAGCTTTCAGCGTCAGCTTGCAGAAGGCATAGTGCAAGCCATCGGCTGACATGGACAGCCCACCGACGCTACGAACGTGTCCCAGGGGGCGCAGATGCGGGCGGCTCAACCGGATCAGACAGTTCGTTCGGCCCGGCTCCATGCTGTGCGCCCCGTCCTCTGGGTGGCCTTCGCCGCCCTCGCCGCCGGTGCGGTGCTCTGCGTGGTCGGCTGGTACGGCACGTCGGGCGAACGCTTCGCCGAACGGCAGATTCCGTACCTGGCGTCGTGCACGGTGCCGGGCGCGGCCCTGATCGTCGCCGGGACGGTGCTCTTCGCCCACGGCAGAAGCACGTTGGCCACGGCCCGCGTCGAAGAACTCTACGAGCTCCTGGTGGCGGCGGGTTCGCCTGACACCACGACGGAGCGGCCGGCCCCGGTGGCGACCAGCGGCGACTTGCTGATGGTCCCCGGCGGAGCGCTCTGGCACCGCGCGGACTGCCCCCTGGTGGCGGGAAAACCGGAAGCGGTCCCCGCGGACGCCCACATCCTCGCGACCGGCGACCTGAGCCCGTGCCCCATCTGCGAACCGCGGCCGAGCCCCATCACCCCCTCCCCGGAGCGATGACCCGGTGGCCTCCCTGAGCTACGACCTGACGCTGGCCGGGCTCGCGGTCGGCAGCGCGGCGGCCCTCACCGGCATCGGCCTGATCGTCACGTACCGCGCGACCGGTGTCCTCAACTTCGCGCACGGCGCGATCGCGATGGTCTGCGCGTACGTCCTGCGCCACCTGACAGTGGAGTGGAACTGGCCCCTCCCCTTGGCCGCGGCACTCACGCTCCTCCTGATCGCACCGGCCATCGGTCTGCTCCTGGAGAAGGCGGTCTTCCGCCCCCTGTCGGTCCTGGGCAGCGACCCGGCCCAGACCCTGGTGGCGTCCATCGGTGTCTTCATCCTGCTGGTCGGAGGCGCCGCACTGATCTGGGGCCCAGGAGCGAAGGCGGACGCGCCCACCCTTGTGCCGGCGGACCCCTGGGCGCAGCTGACGGTGACGGTCGCCCTCGCCACCACCGTCTGGGCGGTCACCCGCTGGACCCGCTTCGGCAGCCGGCTGCGGGCCGTGGTCGACAACCGCCCCCTCGCCGTCCTCAGCGGCATCGACGCGGACCGGGTGGCGTCGGCGGGCTGGGCGTTCGGCGCCTTCACGGCAGGCCTCACCGGCGTACTGCTCGCGCCCTTCGTACGCCTGGACCCCTACGGCCTGCCGCTCCTCGTGATGGAAGTGGTGGCGGTGGCGGTGGCGGCCCGTATGCGGAGCCTGTTCATCGCGACGTCGGTGGCGCTCGGACTCGGCGTGGCGCAGAGCCAGTTGACCCGCCTGCACCCGTCAGGCTGGGCAGAGCCCCTCCTCCAGGCGGTGGGAGCGAACCTCTTCGTCGTGGCCCTCCTCGTCGCCGCTCTCGTGCTCCCGGGCGTCGGTTCGCACAGCACACTCTCCCGCACGGCGACGACGCGCGTCCCGACGCCGCCGGGTGCCTGGATCGTGGCGGCGGTCCTCTTCTGCATCCCGCTGGGCTTCGCGGGCTCGGATCTGACGACCTCGGTGCAGGTCCCGGCCCTGGCCGTCATCCTCCTGTCCCTGGTGGTCGTCACCGGCCGGGGCGGCCAGATCTCCCTTGGCCAGGCGGCGTACGCGGGTCTGGGCGCCCTCTTCACCGCGCTTTTGACGGCGGGCCGTTTCCCCGGCCTGCCCGAACTCCCCCACCTCCCCGCCCTGGCCGTGGCCGTCCTCCTGGTGGCTCCCCTCGGGCTCCTCACCGGCTGGCCCGCCATCAGCCGCCGAGGCCTCGCGCTCGCCCTGGCGACGTTCGCGGTCGGCGTCGGCGTCAGCCGCTTCGTCTTCGCCCAGCCGTACGCGACGTCGGGCCTGACCCTTGACCGCCCCGCGGGCTTCGACAGCGACCGCGCGTACTACGTCCTCGAACTGGCCCTGCTGGCCGCGGCGTTGCTTTTCGCGGCCGGTATGCGCCGGGGCAGCATGGGGCGCGCGCTCGCCGCGATGCGGGACCACGAGGCGGGGGCGTCGGCCGCGGGCGTGCCGGTACGCGGCCTGAAGCTCACGGCGTTCGTGGCCGGTGCGGCGCTGGCCGCCCTGGGGGGCGGGATGCTGGGCATGGGCCTACGGGCCTTCGACCCCGCCGCGTACGACCCCGTGCGCGGGCTCCTCTGGTTCGCGGCGGTGGTGGTCCTCGGCGCGGACAGCCTGCTCGGCGCGTTGGTGGCGGCGGCGCTTCTGGTGGGGCTGGACGCGGGGACGCGCGGTGGCGTGGCCGCGGCGCTGATCGGTGTCCTCGCGGTCCTGGTGGGCCGCGTGCCGGCTGCCGCCGGGCTGAACCGCCGCGTGTCGGCTGCCGCGGGGCTGAACCGCCGCGTGTCGGCTGCCGCGGGGCTGAACCGCCGCGTGTCCCTGACGCCCCTGGGCAAGCGAGCCCGCGGCGCCCTGACCCAGCTCCCCCACCCGCCCGCCCGTTCACCCCGCACCGGCACCCCCACGAACAAGCTCTCCCACCCACCCACCCGATCACCCCGCGGCGAACACCCGCCCCCCACCCCACTCCTCCGACTGCTGCACCGACTACTGCACCGGCGGGCGGGCGCCGACGGGGCACGGGAGGGTGGCACCGGGCCGCAGTCGCCGACGCGACCCGAGGGGACGGTTCGGTATGTCCGCCCGGAGCACGGTTCGCGGCGCTCCGGCGCCGAAGCGACCCCGCGGCCACCGGACGATAGCGAGGACGGACATACCGAGGCGGCCCCGCCCCCGAGAGGACCCCGCCGCGCAGGCCCGCACCGACAACACCCCCTCACCGCCCACAACATCACGGCCACCTACGGCGACTTCACCGCACTCGACGGCGTGGACCTCACCGTTCCCCCCGGCCACATCACCGCCGTAGTAGGCCCGAACGGCGCAGGCAAGAGCACCCTCTTCCACTGCCTCGCAGGCACCCTCCGCCCCGCCACAGGCCACATCACCTTCGCGGGCAGGGACATCACCCGCACCCCCGCCCATGCCCGGACCCGCCTGGGCCTGGCCCGCACATTCCAGCAACTGGCAGTATTCCCGTCCCTGACCATCACGGAGAACGTCCAAGTAGCCGCGGACCAAACGAAAACCAGGCACCCCCGCCCCAACCCCCGGCCCACACCCACGCCCACACCCCAACCCGCCACCCACCAAGCCCTCCGCCTCCTCTCCCTGCACCACCCCACGATCCGCCACCACCTCGCCGCGGACCTCCCCACCGGCACCCTCAGACGCGTAGAACTGGCCCGAGCCCTCGCAGGCCGCCCCCACACGCTCCTCCTCGACGAACCGGCAGCAGGCCTGGACACCGCCGAGGTGGCCGCACTGGCCCGCGTCCTGCGCGCACTGGCCGCCGACGGCATGGCCCTTCTGGTGGTCGAGCACGACATCGACCTCGTCGCTGACCTGGCCGACACCGTGCACGTCATGGCGGCGGGCCGCATCGTCGCATCAGGCCCCCCGGCCGAAGTCCTCCACAGGGCGACCCCATGAGAACCGGCATCGAACTCCACGAGGCCCGAGTCCGCTACGGCCCCCTGGAAGTCCTGCACGGCGTGACCTTCGCCGCCCCCGCCCCCGGCCTCACCGTCCTCCTCGGCCGCAACGGCTCGGGCCGCACCACGGCGCTGCGTACCCTGGCCGGCACGGCACCCCTCACCGCCGGCGCCGTCACCTGGGACGGAGCGGACGTCACGCGGCTCACCGCCCACGAACGCGCGAGGCGGGGCCTGTGCTTCGTACCGGACGGACCAGCGGTGTTCGGCCACCTCACGGTCGCCGAGAACCTCGACCTGGCCGACCCCAAGGCCACCCCCGACCTCGCCCCGGCCCTGGACGCGTACCCCGAACTACGCCCTCTCCTCCCCCGCCGCGCAGGCACGCTCTCCGGCGGCGAGCAGCGCATGCTGGCGCTCTCCCGCGCCCTCCTGGCGACCCGGGCCCGAGTGATCCTCATCGACGAACCCACCCAGGGCATGTCCCCCGCCGTCACGTCACGTACGTACGACCTCTTGGTGGGCCTGAGCACGCACGCCTGCGTCCTGATCGCGGAACAACGTCTGCCGCCCGGCCTGCGCGGACACGCGGGCCGGACGGCAGTGGTGGTACACGAACTACGCCGTGGCGAGGTCGTGTTCAGCGGCGAGGCAAGCGAACTCAGCCGACGGGGACGGCCTTGACGGACTCCGTGTCCTCGGCAGCCTCAGGAGGCCCGACCGCCTCACCAGCCTCCGCGGTTTCCCCAGGCTCAGCAGTCTCGCCAGACTCAGCGGGCTTAACCGTCTCCCCGGGCCTACCCACCTCCCCGGGCTGCACCGTCTCCCCGGACTCCGCAGCCTCAGCAGGCCTACCCGTCTGCCCCGTCTCCCCCGTCTGCCCCGTCTCCTTGGGCTCAGCGGACTCGACGGGCTCAGCAGTCTCCCCAGGCACAGCCGACGCGTCAGGCTTCGCACCCTCAGGCTCGGCAGGCTTCGCCCCCTGCCCAGACTGCCCAGACTCGGCGGGCTTCGCACCCTCTCCAGACGCGGCAGGCGTCGTCGGCTCCGCAACCTCTCCCGAATCCCCCGGCTTCACCGGCTTCATCGGCTTCATCGGCTTCGCACTCTCCACCGACTTGGCCGACTCGGCCGACTTGGCCGCGGCCTTGCTCGGGATGATGAGCCTGGTGCCGACGTCCAGCCGGTCCGGTCGGCTGCCCACGACCTTCCGGTTGGCTTGATACAGAGCTTGCCAACCGCCCCTCACCTTGTACCGCCCGGCGATGGAGCTCAGCGTCTCCCCCGCCTTCACGACGTGCACGGCAAAGTATCCGTCCCGGATCTCCTTGGGGATCTTCTTGGAGCAGACGGGCCACGCCTTCCACCCCTGGGTGCGCAGTACGGCCTCGGCGACCTTGATCTGCTCCTTCTTGGTGGCGAGGTCGGCACGCGGCGCGTACTTGAGTCCGCCGTGCTCCACCCAGGTGGACTGCCGGAACTGCAGCCCTCCGTAGTAGCCGTTCCCGGTGTTCACATGCCACCGGCCCGTGCTCTCGCACTGCGCGAGGCAGTTCCAGGGGCCCCCGGTCCGGGAGCAGTCGCCCGCCGCGGCGGCGGACCCGGGCCCCGGCGCGCGCACCGGCGGCGCGGGCGGAGCCGGAGCGGGCGGAGCCGGAGCGACGTGCGCCGACGCGGACGCGGGCAGCAGCAGGGAGGTGACAGCGGCGATGACCAGACCAGCGGGCCACAGCGACCGAAGACTCTTGATCGGCATCGAATGCATCCGGCCACGCTAGGCAGCGCCACCGCCGCGAAGAGCCGTGCCGCGCCGCCACGGGCGCGGCCCCACCCGGTCGGACGACCGAGCGGGACCACGCCCCGGAGCAACGGAGCTCAGAGATCGAGCCGCTGTCCGGGCAGGATCACGTTCGGATCCCCGCCGATGACCGCCTTGTTGGCGGAGTACACCTTCTGCCAGCTGACGCCGTGCGCGGCGGCGATCCGGCTGAGGGTGTCCCCCAGCCGAACGGTGTAGTCACCACGCCCGGAACCCCGGTCCGCGTGGCCCGGCGCACGCTTCTGCGGCTCTGCGGGCTGCTGCTCGGCCGCCTTCGGGGCCCTGGGGGCCTTGGGAGCCTCGGCGGCCTTGGGGGCCGCCGGAGCGGCTGCCGCCCCCGGCGCGCTGCCGGACGCACCCGCCCGCGCCGAGCAACTGGGCCAAGCGCCCCATCCCTGGGCTCGCTGGACCTTCGCGGCGACAGCGATCTGCTGTGCCTTGGACGCCTTGTCGGCGGTCGCCGCGTAGGCGCCTCCGCCGTACGCCCGCCAGGTGGACGCGGAGAACTGCAGTCCTCCGTAGTAGCCGTTCCCGGTGTTGATGTGCCAGTTTCCGCCGCTCTCGCACTGCGCGATGCGATCCCACACTCCGCTGTCCGCCGCTCCGGCCTGGCCGGTGGCGGTGAGCAGTCCCAGCGGGGCGAGCAACGCCGCTCCGCCGATCACTGCTGTCCTGCGAACGCACTTGGGACGTGCGGACATGAATATCCCTCTCGAAGGACCCGGGGTCCCCCAGGCGACCCGGACCTCCTCGCGCATCTGACGCCGGAGGCCCGCTCGCCCCGTCCGCCGGAGTTCGGCACGTTCGTGCCGTGGTGTTCGAGCTGGCTGCCTGATGCGGCCGGCGGACGTACCCGAGCGGTGCTCGCTGCACACGGCGGTGGAATCTAGGTGCCTGATCGCCCGATATCAACCACCTCCTTGTCATTCCAGGCCAGTTGGCCGTTACCGACGGTATCGGCGATTTCAGGCCAGCCACTTAATTCGCTGATTTCAGGATTTGTCGACCTGTCGCCATGACGATCTGTGACTCACCTCACCGCCCCAACTTGCCTGTATCCGCAAGCTGTTGGCGCGGAGTGACGAATGCCGCCGGGCGATTCACCCTCCGCTGCGGATGGTTCGATTCCGTTCGCCTCCGCGCGTGACTTGCGCCACTGATCGCCCGTTGTCTTCTTATGAGCCGGGCACACCCCCGGTCCGCACGCAACGATCCCGAGGAGCCCCCCGTGCCGCGCATGCTCGACGTCGGCGACGACGTACGCGCCGAGATCGGCGACGAAGAAGCAGACCGGCTGCTCGCCGGAGAGAACGCCCCGGGCAGTTACGACTGCACGTCCTGCCGCACCCCGGGCGACACGGAGCAGGAACGCACCAGCACCGTCCTCTTCATCGGCGACGAGACCGCTGTACTCGCCTTCGCGCACGCCACCTGCCTGCCCTCCCAGATCGTCCAGGTCTCCGAGGAGCAGCTGCAGGGTGCCGTGCGCTCGATCACCGGTGAGGAGGGCACCGGCCTCGCCGGTGTCGCGGGCCCCGGCCCCGCCGAAGGCGTACCCGATCAGGCGGTCCTCGGCGTGACCAGCGGCCTCGTCCTCATCGAGGGCGAGCTGCGGCCCGCCCTCGTCGTCGAGCCGACCGGCCCCATCACCCGCCCGGGTTCCGCCCCCGGTGGCGGTGACGACTTCCTGCAGCTCCTGGTCGAGCAGGGCTTCTCGCCGGTGACCTCGCTGGACGCCGTGCCTCCCGTGCTGCACGGCTGGTCGGTGCTGCTCGCCGTCGGCCAGCTGCACGCGGTGCTCCAGCCCGGCGCCGGTGGCGGCTCCTCCGTCGCCTGGTGGCAGGCCCACCACCCGCTTCAGGTCACCGAGGCCTGGCGGTCCGCGGCGAACAAGCTCCAGACGGTACTCCTGTTCGCGGCGCCGGTCGGCTCCATCGGCCGCCAGCCCCGCGAGGACCTGCTGCGGGGCGCCCTGGACAAGGCGGCGACTCACGGGCGTCTGGTCGCGGCGGCGATGCCGCTCGCGGGCACCTGAGCCCCACGGGCCGCGCCGCCGCGACGACCCGAGTCCCGGCAAGCGCCGGTCATGCCCCCGGCGTCCCGTGAAAGCGGCGCGGCCCCCGCATCCGTACGAGCACGAGGTCGTTGGCACATACGTGCACGCATACGACCCCTCCCGCCCCCGGCCCGCATACCAGACCCCCATCCCGTCCATGCGCTCGGCGCAGGACACGCGGGGCGACCACTCGGCCACACCGATCTACGACGCGCTCTACTCGGAGTACCGCAGGTCGTTCAAGGCCCTCCCGGGAGACCGGAGCGGCGAGGAGGATCTGGGCTTCACGTCGTTCGGCAGCACGCCGTACGGCACGCACCGTGCCGGTGACCGGCACGAGTCCCGGAGCACCACGTTCAGCCATCTGCACGTCTCCCGCTACGTCCACGAGCAGCACGGCACGGTGCATCAGCAGTTCCCCGCGGCGCTGCCACCCGGGCCACGGCGGGGAATCTGAGACGCCACCGCGCCACCTTCACATGGGCCGGGCCCCGACTGCATGGAGAAGTCGGGGCCCGGCCCATTGGTCCATCCGTGCCTACTTCTTGCGGCCGCGCTTCTCGCGCACGCGCACCGAGATGTGGATCGGCGTGCCCTCGAAGCCGAACTCCTCACGAAGCCTGCGCTCCACGAAGCGGCGGTAACCGTGCTCGATGAAGCCGGAGGAGAACAGCACGAACCGCGGCGGCTTCGTGCCCGCCTGCGTGCCGAAGAGGATGCGGGGCTGCTTGCCGCCGCGGACCGGGTGCGGGTGGGAGGCGACGAGCTCGCCGAGGAAGGCGTTGAGCCGACCTGTCGGGACGCGTGTCTCCCAGCCCGCGAGGGCCGCCTCGATGGCCGGGACGAGCTTCTCCATGTGGCGGCCGGTCTCGGCGGAGACGTTGACCCGCGGGGCCCACGCGACCTGGAGGAGCTCGGACTCGATCTCCCGCTCCAGGTAGTAGCGGCGCTCCTCGTCGAGGGTGTCCCACTTGTTGTACGCGACGACGATGGCGCGGCCCGCCTCGACGGCCATCGTGACGATGCGCTGGTCCTGGACGCTGATCGGCTCGCTCGCGTCGATCAGGATGACCGCGACCTCCGCCTTCTCGACGGCGGCCGCCGTGCGCAGGGAGGCGTAGTAGTCGGCGCCCTGCTGGAGGTGGACGCGCTTGCGGATGCCCGCGGTGTCCACGAACTTCCAGACCACGCCGCCGAGTTCGATGAGCTCGTCGACCGGGTCACGGGTGGTGCCCGCGATCTCGTTGACGACCACGCGGTTCTCGTTCGCCACCTTGTTGAGCAGTGACGACTTGCCGACGTTCGGGCGGCCGATGAGCGCGATGCGCCGCGGGCCGCCGATGCCGGTGCCGAAGGTCTGGGCGGGTGCGTCGGGCAGGGCGTCCAGGACGGCGTCCAGCATGTCGCCGGTGCCGCGGCCGTGCAGCGCGGAGACGGGGTGCGGCTCGCCGAGGCCGAGGGCCCACAGGGCGGTGGCGTCGGCCTCGCCGGACTGGCCGTCGACCTTGTTGGCGCACAGGACGACGGGCTTGCCGGACTTGCGCAGGAGGCGCACGACGGCTTCGTCCGTGTCGGTGGCGCCGACGGTGGCGTCCACGACGAAGACGACCGCGTCGGCGGCCTCGATCGCGTACTCGGCCTGGGCGGCCACGGACGCGTCGATGCCGAGGACGTCCTGCTCCCAGCCGCCGGTGTCGACGAGCTTGAAGCGGCGGCCCGCCCACTCGGCCTCGTACGTCACGCGGTCGCGTGTCACGCCGGGGCGGTCCTCGACGACGGCTTCGCGGCGGCCGATGATGCGGTTGACGAGGGTCGACTTGCCGACATTCGGGCGTCCGATGACGGCGAGGGCGGGCAGCGGGCCGTGGCCCGCCTCGCCGATCGCGCCCTCGACGTCCTCGGGGTCGAAGCCTTCCTCCGCGGCGAGCTCCATGAACTCCGCGTACTCGGCGTCGCCAAGCGCCCCGTGCTCGTGTTCAGCCGAGCCTTCGGGCTGGATCTGGTCGTTCATGAAGTCCGTACCTCTGTCGTATTCGTGATCGGTGGACCGCCTCGAAGGAGCCCACTACTGAAAGTCTCGCTCAGCGCCCGGTCAGGCGCCTGGCGTCGGCCAGGTGGGCGGTGAGCCGCTCCTGGATGCGCACGGTCGCCTCGTCCAGCGCCTTGCGCGTACGTCGTCCGCTGTCGTCGCCCGCTTCGAAGGGGTCGCCGAAGACGACGTCGACCCTGCTGCGCAGCGGGGGCAGCCCCTTCAACAACCGTCCGCGCTTCTCCGTGCTTCCCAGAACGGCGACCGGGACGATCGGTGCCCCGCTCCGTACGGCGAAGTACGCGAGGCCGGCCCGCAGCGAGGCGAAGTCGCCCTCGCCCCGGGTGCCCTCGGGGAAGATCCCGAGGACGCCGCCGTGGTCCAGCACGCCGAGGGCGCGGGTGATCGCCGTGCGGTCGGCGATCTCGCGGTCCACCTTCACCTGCCCGATGCCGCGCAGGAAGCGGTCCAGGGGGCCGATGAAGGCTTCCTTCTTGATGAGGAAGTGCGTCGGCCTGGGTGACGTTCCCATCACCATGGGGCCGTCGACGTTGTGGGAGTGGTTCACGGCCAGGATCACCGGGCCGACCGTGGGGACCTTCCAGGCGCCGAGGACACGGGGCTTCCACAGGCCGTACATGAGGCCGACGCCGATGCGGCGGCCGACCTCCGCACCCCGTTCCGACGGCGCCGCTGTCACTTCGCCGCCCGCTTCTCCTCGACAAGGGTGACGACGCACTCGATGACCTGCTGCAGTGTGAGCTCGGTGGTGTCCACCTCGACGGCGTCGCCGGCCTTGGCCAGCGGGGACGTCTTGCGGCTGGAGTCGGCGGTGTCCCGCTTGATGAGCGCCTCACGCGTGGTGGCGACGTCGGCGCCCTTGAGCTCGCCGCTGCGGCGGGCCGCGCGGGCCTCGGGCGAGGCGGTGAGGAAGATCTTCAGGTCGGCGTCGGGCAGGACGGTCGTGCCGATGTCGCGTCCCTCGACGACCATGCCCTTCTCCGCGGACGCGGCGATGGAACGCTGCAGCTCCGTGATGCGGGCGCGCACCTCGGGGACGGCGCTGACCGCGCTGACCTTGGAGGTGACGTCGGTGGTGCGGATCGGCCCCGCGACGTCTATGCCGTCGACGGTGATGGTCGGGGCGAGCGGGTCGGTGCCGGAGATGATCTCGGGCTTGCCCGCGACCGCGGCGATGGCGGTCGGGTCCGTCAGCTCGATGCCGTTGTGCACCATCCACCACGTGATCGCGCGGTACTGGGCACCGGTGTCCAGATAGCTGAGGCCGAGCTGGGCGGCGACGGCCTTCGAGGTGCTCGACTTGCCCGTGCCGGAGGGACCGTCGATGGCGACGATCACTGCTGCGGGCGCCGGACCGGCGGTTTCCACGGTTTCCACGGGGTGCGGACACCTTTCTGTGTGCACGGGGCTCGGGCGGGGCGGCAATCCTTGCCCTGGATAAGGTTACTGGCTCCCACGGCTGTCTCTTACTGCCCGGTGGGGTGCCCCTGTCCCGCCCGCTTCGCGGCGGATCCTTTCCGCCCGTCCCACCCGAGTACCCCGCGGTGCCTACTGCCGGATCGCCCAGCCCCGCTCCCGTAGCGCCGCCGCGAGCACCGGGACCGCCTTCGGCTCCACCAGCAGCTGCACGTGTCCCGCCTGCTGGCCCGCCGCGTGCTCGATGCGGACGTCCTCGATGTTCACCCCGGCCCGCTCGGCGTCGGCGAAGATCCGGGCCAGCTGGCCCGGCTGGTCGTTGATGAGCACCGCCACGACCTCGTACGCGGTCGGAGCCGCCCCGTGCTTGCCGGGCACCCGGACCTGACCGGCGTTCCCGCGCCGCAGCACGCTCTCGACCCCGGCGGCGCCCTCGCGCCGCTTCGCGTCGTCGGCCGACTGCAGGGCGCGCAGCGCGGTCACCGTCTCGCCGAGATCGGTGGCGACGGCGGACAGCAGGTCGGCGACGGGGCCGGGGTTGGCCGACAGGATGTCGATCCACATCCGCGGGTCCGAGGCGGCGATGCGCGTGACGTCGCGGATGCCCTGTCCGCACAGGCGCACCGCCGTCTCCTCGGCGTTCTCCAGGCGCGCGGCGACCATGCTGGAGACCAGGTGCGGCATGTGCGAGACGAGCGCGACCGCGCGGTCGTGCGCGTCGGCGTCCATGACGACGGGCACGGCACGGCAGAGGGCGACGAGCTCAAGGGCGAGGTTGAGGACCTCGGTGTCGGTGTCGCGGGTGGGTGTCAGGACCCAGGGCCGCCCTTCGAAGAGGTCGGCGGTGCCGGCGAGCGGGCCGCTGCGCTCGCGCCCCGACATGGGGTGCGTGCCGATGTACGGGGCGAGGTCGATGCCGAGCGCTTCCAGCTCCCGGCGCGGGCCGCCCTTGACGCTCGCCACGTCGAGGTAGCCGCGGGCCACGTCGCGTCGCATGACGTCGGCCAGCGTCGTGGCGACGTGCGCGGGCGGCACGGCGACGATGCACAGGTCGACCCGCCCCTCGGGCGCTTCGTCGGTGCCGGCGCCGAGCGCGGCCGCCGTGCGGGCCTGCCCGGGGTCGTGGTCGGCGAGGTGCACGGTCACACCACGCGATGCGAGGGCCAGGGCGGCGGAGGTGCCGATCAGGCCGGTTCCGATGACGAGGGCGGTTCTCACTGGGCGATGTCCTTGCGCAGGGTGGCCGCGGCGCCGAGGTAGACGTGTGTGATCTCGGCGCGGGGCTTGGGGGACTCGATGTGCGCGAGGACGCGGACGACCCGCGGCATGGCGCCGTCGATCTGCAGCTCCTGCGCGCAGATCAGCGGGACGTCCACGATGCCGAGCTTGCGCGCGGCCGCCGCGGGGAAGTCGCTGTGCAGATCGGGCGTCGCGGTGAACCAGATGCTGATCAGGTCCTCCTGGGTCAGCGCGTTCCGTTCGAGGATGGCGGTGAGCAGCTCGCTGACCTGCTCGTCCATGTGGTCGGCCGCGTCCCGCTCCAGTTGGACGGCGCCCCGGACCGCTCGTACCGCCACTGTGCTGCTCCTCGCTCGCGTGTCTACGACTGCTGTGCGGACCAAGGGTAGTCAGCGCCCCGGGCCCGAGTGCGCGGCGCCCGCCTGCCGAGACTGCCGCCGCGTGCCCCAGGAGTCCGGCTGCTGAACCATGCCGATGTCACTCCGATCGCTCCCTGTCGCCCTTTGGCCCGATTGGTGGCCGTTCAACTATGGACGCCGGGGCACGGGTCCGCTTGCATGGAGGGGCCGTCAAGGCCACGCCTCGGGGGAGGCCAGCATGAAGCGCTCCGGTCCGCTCTACACGCTTCTCGGGGGGCTTCTCCTCGCCCTGTTCATGCTGTCGCTCAACGCGACGACCGGGACGGGCGATTCGTCGTACGGAGGGGACTCACCCGGCGGCGCCGCGTCGCCCGCCCCCACGTCCGCGAAGCCCACCGAGGACGCCCCGTCCGCCACACCCGCCGAAAGCCCGTCGAAGAGCCCCTCGAAGAGCCCGTCGAAGAGGCCGCCCGGGAAGTCCGAGTACGCGGGCCGCACGGCCGACGACGCCGCCGCGGTCTCCGTCTCGGTCCGTGACGACAAGGCCATCGCGTACTACTGCAACGGCCGCGACGCGGAGTCCTGGCTGAAGGGCAAGGTCGAGGACGACGGCTCCATGCGCCTCACCGGCAAGAACGGCGCGAAGCTGGAAGGCACGCTCGCCGACAACGCGGTCCGCGGCAAGGTCGAGATCGACGGGCGGTCACGGGACTTCACCGCCGCCAGGGCGAAGAAGCCGTCCGGCCTGTACCGCGCGACCACCGAGGTGCGCGGCGCCGAGATCGACGGCGGCTGGATCGTCCTGCCCGACGGGCGGCAGGTCGGGATCCTCAAGGAGGACGGCAAGGCGCGTAAGGCCCCGCGCCTCGCCCCGGAGACCGGCACCGTCCCGTTCGACGGCGGCGACCTCACCGCCCGCCCCGTCGTGCCCTGACCCCGCTCCGCCCCGACCAGGAGCCGCCATGAGCGTCGATCCGAACGCCGCCACGCAGGGCGGCTTCACCCCGCCCCCCGCCGCGGGCGACCACCGCCGCCCGAGCGCCGCCCGCTATCTCGTCCCCGCCCTGGTCGCCGGGGTGGTCGCGGTCGGCCTCGGGGTGTACGGCAAGGCGCACGACCCCGAGGGCACGGCCTTCAACCTCGCCGGGTTCAGCAGCACGAGCGCGGTCAAGGCCTGGCTGGGCAGCACGGCGTTCGCCTTCGCGCTGGTCCAGGTCGTCTCGGCGCTCATGGTGTACGGGCGTCTTCCGGGGCCGTCCTGGTCGTCGGTGCTGCACCGCTGGTCGGGCCGGATCGCGTTCCTGGTGTCGGTCCCCGTGGCGGTCCACTGCCTCTACGCCCTCGGCTACCAGACGTACTCGCCCCGGGTGATGTGGCACTCGCTGCTCGGCTGCTTCTTCTTCGGCGCGTTCAGCGCCAAGATGCTGCTGCTCCGCTCGGAGAAGCTGCCCGGCTGGCTGCTTCCGGTGGTCGGCGGCCTGGTCTTCGTGGTCCTCACGGTGGTCTGGTGGACGTCGGCCCTGTGGTTCTTCCGTACGTTCGGGGTGACGACATGAGCGACGTACCGCCGTCACGCCGCACCGTCCTGGCCGCCGGCGGAGTGGTCGCGCTGACCGCCGGATGCAGCAAGTACGGGGACGAGGGCGCTCAGCCGGAGCCGCCGAAGTCGCAGTCGCAGCCACCGTCGAAATCGGGCGGGAAGGACGAACCGCCGCCCCAGGCCGAGGAGTTGGCGAAGACCTCGGACGTCCCGGTCGGCGGCGGCAAGGTCATCAAGGACAAGAAGATCGTGGTGACCCAGCCCGAGGACGGCGACTTCAAGGCCTTCTCCGCGGTCTGCACGCACTCGGGCTGCCTCGTCGGCGAGGTCACGGACGGCACGATCAACTGCGCCTGTCACGGCAGCAAGTACCGCGTGGCGGACGCCTCGGTCGCGGACGGCCCGGCGCCGCGCCCGCTCCCTGCGCGGAACATCACGGTCACCGGAAATTCGATCACCCTCGGCTAGCCGGTACCCGTACGCTCCCCGCATGCACCGCCCCAAGGACCCCAAGGACCCAGCCCTGGACCTCGTACGCGACCACACCGTCTACGCCTGCGTGATGGGCTCGCGCGCCTTCGGCCTGGCAACGGACGACAGCGACACCGACCGCAGGGGTGTCTTCCTGGCCCCCACGCCGCTCTTCTGGCGCTTCGAGAAGCCGCCCACGCACGTGGAAGGACCGGCGGACGAGCAGTTCAGCTGGGAGCTGGAACGCTTCTGCGAGCTGGCCCTGCGCGCCAACCCGAACGTCCTGGAGTGCCTGCACTCCCCCCTCGTGGAACACGTCACGGACACCGGACGTGAGCTCCTGGCCCTGCGCGACGCGTTCCTCTCCCGCCAGGCCCACGACACGTTCGCCCGCTACGCGCTGGGCCAGCACAAGAAGCTGGAGGCGGACGTACGCCTGCACGGCGCGCCCCGCTGGAAGCACGCCATGCACCTCCTGCGCCTCCTGACGAGCTGCCGCGACCTCCTGCGCACCGGCGGCCTGACGATCGACGTCGGCGACCAGCGCGAGCCACTGCTCGCGGTCAAGCGCGGCGAAGTGGCCTGGCCGGAGATCGAGTCCTGGATGGAGCGCCTCGCGGAGGAGACGGAGGCCGCGGCCACCCGCAGCCCGCTCCCCGCCGAGCCGGACCGGCAGCGGGTGGCGGACTTCCTGTTCCGCGCGCGGCGGGCGTCGGCGGCGGCAGCGGCCTAGGCGTTCGCGCTCCCGCCGTCCCACAGCGCCCCGAGCTCCAGCAGCTCCCCCCGGTACTCGATCCGCTCGGCCCACTCGGCGGGCCAGGCGTCCGCGCCCAGGTGGGCGCCTGCGAAGGCACCGGCCAGGCAGGCGATCGAGTCGGAGTCACCGGACGTGCAGGCGGCCCTGCGCAGGGCGGTGAGGGGTTCGTCCACGAACTGCAGGAAGCACAGCAGCCCCGTGGCGAGCGCCTCCTCGGCGATCCAGCCCTCACCTGTGGCCAGGCAGGGGTCCGTCTCCGGGTTGGCGTCCCTGAGTGCGGCCTCCAGGCGTTCGAGGACGGCGAGGCACTCGTCCCAGCCGCGGGCGATGAACATCCCCGGCGTCGGGTCGTCGCCCCGCGACCACAGCTCGCCGAGCCAGCGACCGTGGTAGGTCTCCCGGTTCTCGTACGCGTACGAGCGCAGCAGCCCGACGAGCCCCGTCGGCTCGGCGCCCTGCGCGAGCAGCCGTACGGCGTGCGCGGTGAGGTCGGACGCCGCGAGCGCCGTCGGGTGGCCGTGGGTGAGCGCGGACTGCAGCTGGGCCGCGCCCGCCCGCTGTTCGTCGCTCAGGCCGGGGGCGAGCCCGATCGGCGCGACGCGCATGTTGGCGCCGCAGCCCTTGGAGTGCGTCTGGCTCGCCTCCTCCCACGGCTTGCCGGTCTTCAGGAGGTAACAGGCCTTGAGGCAGGTGTTGCCGGGCGCGCGGTTGTTCTCCGGCGACTGGTACCACTCCACGAACTCCTCGCGCACCGGCCGCTCCATCCGCTTCGGCCCGAGCAGTCCTCGGTCCATGGCGGTACGCAGGCCGCGGCCGAGCGCCAGGGTCATCTGCGTGTCGTCCGTGACGATCGCCGGCCTGGGCAGCTCCATCTCCCGCCAGGGCCCGCATTTGGCGAGGATCGACGGCACGTCGTTGAACTCGGTGGGGAAGCCGAGCGCGTCCCCCAGGGCGAGGCCTATGAGGGATCCGGTGGCGGCACGCTTCATGAGGGGTTTCCTTCCGAGTCAGCGGTCGAGGGGCGCAGGAGCGGCGGGTGCAGGGAGGTGGCCGGACCCGCGCGGTACAGGGCCGCCGGTTTGCCCCGGCCGCCGGTCAGGCGCGCGGCGCCGGGGACCGCCTCGACGAAGCCGGACGTGCCGAGCACCTTGCGCCGGAAGTTGGCCGGGTCGAGCTCGGCGCCCCACACCGTCTCGTAGACCTGCCGAAGCTCGCCGAGCGTGAACTCGGGCGGGCAGAAGGCGGTGGCGAGGCCGGTGTACTCGAACTTGGCGCGGACGCGGTCGTGGGCGTCGGCGAGGATCCGGTCGTGATCGAAGGCGAGCGGCCCCTGCGTGCCGTGCGGCAGCCACTCCGCGCGGGCCGCGTCGCTGCCCGCGCGCACCGCGGGCGGATCGGGCATCAGGGCCGCGAAGGCGACCGAGACGACGCGCATCCGCGGGTCGCGGTCCGGTTCGCTGTAGGTGCGCAGTTGTTCCAGGTGCAGTCCGGGACCGTCGGCGAGGCCGGTCTCCTCGGCGAGCTCGCGTCCCGCCGCGGTCTCGGCGGACTCGTCCGGCAGCACGAATCCGCCGGGCAGCGCCCAGTGTCCGGCGTACGGCTCCTGACCGCGCTCGACGAGCAGCACGTGCAGGCGGCCCGCGCGGACGGTGAAGACGGCGAGGTCGACGGTGACGGCGAACGGCTCGAAGGCGTACTTGTCGTAGCCCTGCATGACTCCCCCTCCCTTTATGGTCATCACGACTATAAAGGGAGGGGGTGAACTCCGCAACGCACAAAAAGGCGGCCGGCCCCTGCATCCGCAGGGACCGGCCGCCTTCGCCGAACTCGGGCTCGCCTACAGGTCGACTTCCTGCATCAGCATGCCGACCTCGGTGTTGGACAGCCTGCGCAGCCAGCCCGACTTCTGGTCACCGAGCGCGATCGGCCCGAAGGACGTCCGCACCAGCTTGTCGACCGGGTAGCCGGCCTCCGCGAGCATGCGGCGCACGATGTGCTTGCGGCCCTCGTGCAGCGTCACCTCGACCAGGTAGTTCTTGCCGGTCTGCTCGACGACGCGGAAGTGGTCCGCGCGGGCGTACCCGTCCTCGAGCTGGATGCCGTCCTTGAGCTGCTTGCCCAGGTCACGCGGGATCGGGCCGACGATGTGCGCGAGGTAGACCTTCTTCACGCCGTACTTCGGGTGCGTGAGGCGGTGCGCGAGCTCACCGTGGTTGGTGAGCAGGATGACGCCCTCGGTCTCCGTGTCGAGACGGCCCACGTGGAACAGCCGCGTCTCGCGGTTGGTCACGTAGTCGCCCAGGCACTGGCGCCCCTCGGTGTCCTCCATGGTGGAGACGACACCGGCGGGCTTGTTCAGCGCGAAGAACTGGTACGACTGGGTGGCGACCGTCAGGCCGTCGACCTTGATCTCGTCCCGCTCCGGCTGGACCCGCATGCCCTGCTCGACCACGATCTCGCCGTTGACCTCGACACGGGACTGCTCGACCAGCTCCTCGCAGGCACGGCGCGAGCCGTAGCCCGCGCGGGCGAGGACCTTCTGCAGCCGCTCACCCTCCTGCTCGGCGCCGGGGAACGTCTTGGGCGGGCTGACCTTGGGCTTGCCCGCGTACCGCTCGCGGTTGCGCTCTTCCTGCCGCGCGTCGTACTCACGGGACGTCGCGGGAGCTCCCGCGCCGCGCCGGGTACCCCTGTCCGAGCTCTGAGGCGCCCTGGGGCCGCCCTTGGCGCCACCGCGCGCCGCCGCGCCGCGGCCCTTACGGGAGGCGTCGCCGCCTACGTCGTAGCGGCGCTCCTCGGGGCGCGGGTTGCTCTCGCGCTTCGGCGCGGCCTGGTCGTCGCGCGCGCCACCGGCGCCGCGTCCCTGCCGGTCGGGGCTGTTGCCGGACCCCCGGTAATCGCGGCCGCCACCACTGTCACGACCGCCACCGCTCGGGCGACCGCCACCGCTCGGGCGTCCACCGCCGCTCGGGCGTCCACCACTGCTCGGGCGCCCACCGCCGCTCGGGCGTCCGCCGCCGCTTCCGCGCCCACCGCTGCTGCCACGGCTGCCGCTGTTGCCACCACGGCTCCCGCCGTTGTTTCCGCTGCTGTTCTTGCCGTTGCTGCTTCGCATCAAATTTCCGTTAGTCGTCTTTGCCCTCGGTGTACTCGTAACCCGGCGCGTCGGGCGCGTCCGGGTC
This sequence comes from Streptomyces sp. NPDC050147, assembly GCF_040660195.1. Classification (NCBI taxonomy): domain Bacteria; kingdom Bacillati; phylum Actinomycetota; class Actinomycetes; order Kitasatosporales; family Streptomycetaceae; genus Streptomyces; species Streptomyces sp. NPDC050147. The sequence goes on from NZ_JBFALJ010000018.1 coordinate 151,764, forward strand.
GAACGACGGAACGCCCTCCAGCGTCTCGGCCTCGATCGCCTCCGCCTCGGGGAGGAAGGGCGCGAGCTCCGGGAGCTCGTCCAGGCCACGCAGGCCCATCCGCTCCAGAAAGTAGTTCGTCGTCCTGTACAGGATCGCACCTGTTTCGGGTTCCGCGCCCGCCTCCCCCACCAGACCCCGCTGGAGGAGCGTCCGCATCACGCCGTCACAGTTCACTCCGCGCACCGCGGAGACCCGGGAACGGCTCACCGGCTGGCGGTACGCGACGACCGCGAGGGTCTCCAGGGCCGCCTGGGTGAGGCGTGCCTGCTGCCCGTCGAGGACGAAGCGCTCGACGGCAGCGGAGTACTCGGGCCGCGTGTAGAACCGCCAGCCGCCCGCCACCAGCCGCAGCTCGAAGCCGCGCTTCTGCACGGTGTACTCGTCGGCCAGCTCCCGCAGCGCGTCGGCGACCTGCCGCCGGGGCCGGTCGAGGATCTTGGCGAGGTGCTCCTCGGTGGCGGGTTCGTCGACGACCATGAGGACCGCCTCCAGGGCCGGCCGCAGCTCCAGATCGGCGACGGCGCCCGCCAGGTCTCCGGCGGGGCTCTCCGGGCTCGTGGGGCTCATGGGGCCGTCTCCTCACTCGTCTCACCCGTCAGCTCGGGTGCGCGGTCGAATTCGTCGGTCACCGTCGGCTCCCCGTCGCCGTCCCCGCCGGTCCACCGCACCATCAGCTCGCCGAGGGCGGCCTCCTGGTCAAGCTCCACGGCCTTCTCGCGGTACAGCTCCAGGAGCGCGAGGAAGCGGGCGACGACGGTGAGGGTGTCCTCCGCGTCCTCCACGAGCACCTGGAAGCTGAGCTCGCCCCGCTCCCGGAGCCGGGCCACGACCACCCCGGCCTGCTCCTGCACGGAGACCAGCGGGGCATGGATGTGGTCGACGTACACCTGGGGCTTCGCCCGGGGCTGCATCGCCTTCACGGCGAGCGCGGCGAATCCTGCGGCGCCGATGCTGATGACGACCTCGGGCAGCAGCTCCGCGTGGTGGGCCTCCAGACCGACGGTCCGCGGGTAGCGCCGCGCCTCCTCTTCGAGCCGCTCGCTGAAGATGTCCGCGATCCGCTTGTACGCGCGGTACTGCAGGAGCCGCGCGAAGAGCAGGTCCCGCGCTTCGAGCAGCGCGAGATCCGCCTCGTCCTCGACCTCCGCGGAGGGCAGAAGGCGGGCCGCCTTGAGGTCGAGCAGGGTGGCGGCGACCACGAGGAACTCGGTGGTCTGATCGAGGTCCCAGTCCGGCCCCATGGCCCGGATGTGCGCCATGAACTCGTCGGTCACCGTGGAGAGCGCGACTTCGGTGACGTCCATCTTGTGCTTCGAGATGAGCTGCAGCAGCAGATCGAAGGGGCCCTCGAAGTTGGCGAGCCGGACCTTGAACCTGCCGTCGTCGGGCTCGGCGGGGGACGCGTCGGGCTCGGCGGAGGACACGTCCGGCTCCGGCTCCACGACCGACCGAGGCTCCGGCTCGGGCTCCGCCGGAGCCGCCCCGGGGCCCCGCCCCAGGGCGCGGCGAGGGGCAGGCGGTGCGGAGTCGTCAGTCGTGGCCATCAGGCGGGAACGCTACCGCTACCGCCCACGCAGCCGTCGTACGAGAATGCTCGCGTCCCCGCGGGACTCAAGATCCGCGAGCACGACCGCCACCGCCTCGCGGACGATGCGCCCGCGGTCGACCGCGAGCCCGTGCTCGCCCCGGAGCACGAGACGCGCGTGCTCCAGATCCATCAGCTCTTCGGCGGACACATACACGGTGATCTTCTCGTCGTGCCGCTCGCGCCCGCTCGGCCGCCGGTTGGCGGCCCGTGCCCGCCGCCGTGCCTGCGCCGTGGAGGCGGAGTTCGCGGACCGGCCGCCGCCACTCTGTGCGGCGGCGCCTTCCTGGCCCTGTGCGGCGCGGCGTCCGTCCTTCTCGGCATCGGCGGTGGCCGAACGGCTGCGGGACTCACCCGACTCCGCGTCGGCGGCGCCGTGTTCGGCGTCACCGCCGTCTCCCGCCGTGGCGCCGCCCTGTGCGTCACCGGCAGCGGTGTCGTCGCTCTCGCCGGCGGGCGCGGGGACCCGTGCCTCGCCGTTCGCCTGGCGTCGCGGGGACGACGACTGCAGCGCCATACCCCCGGTCGTGCGGAACAGTTCGTCGGCCCCCGGCAGACTCACTCGGCGTGACACCGGGCGAGCACCTCCCTGGCGAGCTGGCGATAAGCGGCCGCGCCGACCGAGTTCGATGCGTACGTCGTGATCGGCTCACCGGCGACCGTGGTCTCCGGGAAGCGGACCGTGCGTCCGATCACCGTGTGGTAGACGTGATCGTCGAAGGCCTCGACCACCCGCGCGAGCACCTCACGGCTGTGCACCGTGCGGGAGTCGTACATGGTGGCCAGGATGCCGTCGAGCTCCAGGTCGGGGTTGAGCCGCTCCTGGACCTTCTCGATGGTCTCCGTCAGCAGGGCCACACCGCGCAGCGCGAAGAACTCGCACTCGAGCGGCACGATCACCTTGTGAGCCGCCGTCAGGGCGTTCACGGTGAGCAGACCGAGCGAGGGCTGACAGTCGATCACGATGTAGTCGTAGTCCTGCATCAGCGGCTTCAAGGCCCGCTGCAGCGTGGACTCGCGCGCGACCTCGCTCACCAACTGCACCTCGGCGGCGGACAGGTCGATGTTGCTCGGCAGCAGGTCCATGTTCGGGACCGCCGTCTTCAGCAGCACCTCGTCGGCCGACATGCCCCGCTCCATGAGCAGGTTGTAGACCGTCAGGTCCAGCTCCATCGGGTTCACCCCGAGGCCCACGGAGAGGGCGCCCTGCGGGTCGAAGTCGACCAGCAGGACCCGGCGTCCGTACTCCGCGAGCGCGGCACCCAGGTTGATGGTCGACGTCGTCTTGCCCACGCCGCCCTTCTGGTTGCACATCGCGATGATCTTCGCGGGACCGTGATCGGTCAGCGGACCCGGGATCGGGAAGTACGGCAGCGTGCGTCCCGTGGGACCGATGCGCTCACGGCGCTGACGGGCCGCGTCCGGGGCCAGCGTGGCCGCGTACTCGGGATCGGGTTCGTACTCGGCGTCAGGGTCGTAGAAGTGCCCTTGGGGCAGTTCCTCGTAGTCGGCGAGTTGGGTGTGGGTGGTGTTCTCGCCACTCCGGTCGCCGGCCATGGCGTTCACGTGATGGCCATCCATGCTCTGGGGTGCAGACGGTGTCGGCTGCGGTTTCTGTCGGGCTGCGAAGGTGCGGACAGCGACGGAGCCGACAGCCTCGAGCCCCACGGGTCCTTGGCCCCGCTCAGAGGTTCCTGGTTGACCACCCCCGGGAGCAAATGTCGACTCATTCACAAGTCGTCTTACCTCCTTGGTGACCAGGAAATTTCTCGATAGGTCAGCGTGGCACCATGCCGACGATTGGCGACTCTATGGCGTGTCACCGGTCCGCAGCAACACAATCCGCCGGACCCGGCCCGATGTGTCGGCAATCGAACGCCCCCATGTCAAGGGCGCACGGGGTGCCATTGGCACATTTCCGGGGTGTGCGAATCGGTTAAAGGGTTACGTTCAAGGCGAGTTGACCATGTCCACGGACATACGCATACGGCCGGACCCCTCTCAAGGTCCGGCCGTGGGCGTGAGATTGACGACTTTCGTTGACGAAAGCGGTCAGGTTCAGCCGAGGAGCGTCTCCAGCTCGACGTGCTGGAGACCGTGCGACTCGGCGACCTCCTTGTAAACGACCTTGCCGTCATGGGTGTTGAGGCCCAGGGCGAGCGCGTGGTCACGGCGCAGCGCCTCGACCCAGCCGCGGTTCGCCAGCTCGACGATGTACGGCAGCGTCGCGTTGGTCAGCGCGTACGTCGAGGTGTTGGGCACCGCGCCGGGCATGTTGGCGACGCAGTAGAACACCGAGTTGTGGATCGGGAAGGTCGGCTCGGCGTGCGTCGTCGGGTGCGAGTCCTCGAAGCAGCCGCCCTGGTCGATCGCGATGTCGACAAGGACACTTCCGGGCTTCATGCGCGACACGAGCTCGTTGGTGACGAGCTTCGGGGCCTTGGCGCCCGGGATGAGCACGGCGCCGATGACGAGGTCGGCGTCGAGGCAGGCCTTCTCCAGCTCGAAGGCGTTGGAGACGACGGTCTGGATCTTCGTGCCGAAGATCTTGTCCGCCTCCTTGAGCTTGTTGATGTCCCTGTCGAGCAGGGTCACGTGGAAGCCCATGCCGATGGCGATCTGCATGGCGTTCCAGCCGGAGACGCCGCCACCGATGACGACGGCCTTGCCGGCCGCGACACCCGGGACGCCGCCGGGCAGGACACCGCGGCCCCCCTGTGCGGCCATCAGGTGGTAGGCGCCGACCTGCGGGGCCAGGCGGCCCGCGACCTCGGACATCGGGGCGAGCAGCGGGAGCGCGCGGTTCGCGGTCTCGACGGTCTCGTACGCGATGGCGGTGGTGCCGGACTCCAGGAGCGCGTCCGTGCACTCCTTGGACGCGGCCAGGTGCAGGTAGGTGAAGAGGGTCTGGTCCTTGCGCAGGCGGTGGTACTCCTCGGCGACGGGCTCCTTGACCTTCAGGAGGAGGTCGGCGGTGGCCCAGACCTCGTCCGCGGTGTCCAGGATCCGGGCGCCCGCGGAGACGTACTCCTCGTCCGTGATCGAGGAGCCGACACCGGCGTTCCGCTCGATGACGACCTGGTGGCCATGGCGCACCAGCTCGTGCACACCGGCGGGGGTGATGGCCACCCGGAACTCGTTGTTCTTGACTTCGCGGGGGATGCCGACCTTCACGTCGATCACGGTCCTCTTGGCTCAGGGATCTTTCGGGCGATGAACTACATACCGATACACAAGAGGGCGCATCGGAGACACCACAGAAGTACGTGGCGGAGCCAGTCTAATGAAGGACTTCTCGCTGTCTAGCCTTTCAATGCATCAATCTTCCGCAGAAGTGCTACGGATTTCGTAGGCGGAGGGCGCGGCTCCAGCTTTCGATGCAAACCCTGCGGCCTCTTCGCTCCCTGTGGTCGCCGTGCCCAGCATGCGATCGGCGGCGGCCCGGTGCAGCCGCGCGGCCGCCGGGTCGCCGAGCCGGTCCAGGGTGTCGGCGAGCCTGAGCTGCAGCGCGGCCTGGAGCCGCAGGTCACCGGCGCGCCGCGCCCACTCGACGGCTTCCTGGCAGGTGCGCAGCGACTCCTCGGGCCGCCCCGCGTACTCCTGCACCCGCGCCAGCTCGCTCAACGCCCTTGCCTGGCCCGCCACATCACCGGTCTTGCGGTGCCCGGTGACGGCCGAGCTCCAGTTGCGCAGCGCCTCGCCGTAGCGACCCGCGTACGTGTGCGCCGCGGCGATGCGGCCGTAGAGGCGGGCGGCGTCGGTGCGCTCGTCGCGCGCGAGGCGATGGGCGAGTGCGCGCCCGAACCAGTCCGAGGCCCGCGACCAGTCCCCCAGCTCCTGATGGGCGCCGCCTACGGATTCCATCGCGCGGCCGATCGCGTACGGATCATTTGCCTCCCGTCCGGCGTCCAGAGCCAGCCGATAGCGCACCAGTGCGTCTTGCGTACGTCCCGTCCGCGCGTCCAGATCCGCGAGGTTCAGCAGGGCCGCCGCCTTCTCGCGGGGCAGATTCCGGCGCTCGGCGACATCGAGGACGAGCCGGTGGATGCCGTACAGCTCGGGAGCCGCGTCCTCCGTGCCCCGATGGGCGACCAGGGCCCGCGTCAGAGCCGCCATCAGTCGCCGCGCGAGGGTGTCGAGCTCCCCGTCGGCGACCGCCAGGCGGGCCGCGGCCAGCAGGGCGGGCTGCCGGATGCGCAGCCACTCCGAGGCGGCGGCGGGGTTGGGGAACCGCAGGGCGCGCGGCAGCCCGGCGAGCTTCTTGCGGGCCCCTGAGCCGTCCGGTTCCGTGACCGCCCGGCAGGACTGGAGGAGGCGCACGGTCCGCTCCAGCATCCTGGCCCGGGCGAGCTGCACCTCGGCGGGTCGGTCCTGGCTCTCGGTGCGTGCGCGGAGCAGCGGCACCAGGCAGGCCGGCAGCTCGTACTGCGGGAGGGGCGAATCCACGGCCCTGACCAGGCCGAGCTTCACGAAGTCGTCCAGGGTCGTGCGGGCGGCGGAGACGGAGCAGCCCGCGAGCGCGGACGCGGTGTGCGGGTCGATGTGGCCGGCCGGGGCGAGGGAGAGGTAGCGCAGTATCCGCGCGGCAGCCCCCGGCAGCGAGGTGTACGAGAGCTGGAAGATGCGGGCGAGGGCGCCGGACGCGGACTCGTCCTCGGGCCGGTCGTGCACCTGCTTGGCCAGGTCGGCGACGGCCGCCTTGGGCCGCCCGGAGAGCCAGCCGCCGGCCAGGACGAGCGCGGCGGGGTGCGCGGCGCAGGCCTCGACCAGGCTCTCCGCCGACCGCGGGTCGACGGTGATGCGTACCGGGCCCGCCGCGCGGGAGAGCAGTTCGACCCCCGCGGCGGTGTCCAGGCCGCCCAGCGTGCACGGCCGCACGTCCGGAATCCCGGTGAGCGGGCCCTGGGACACGGCGACGACCAGGCACTCGGGCGTGTCCGGGAGCAGCGGGTCGACCTGTTCGGCGTCCGCGGCACCGTCGAGGAGCAGCAGGGCCCTGCGTCCGGTCAGGGCTTCGCGGAGCACTTCGGAGAGCTCGTCCTCGTCGGCGCCCGGGGGTGCGGGCACGCCGAGGGCGTCCAGGAGTTCCCGGGCGGCGCGTTCCGTGGGCACGCGCGTGCCGTCGGGTTCGGTGAGGTGGGCGCGGAGCACCCCGTCGGGGTAGTCGTCGGCGACCTGCCGCGCGAGTTCCTCGGCGAGCGCGGTGCGGCCCGAGCCGGGGCGGCCCGCGATGAGGAGCACGCGCGCCCGGGGCGCCTTGCGACCGGCGATGGTGTCGAGCCCCGTGCGGTCGATGTCGGCGCGGAGCTCTTTCAACTCCCTGCGTCGGCCGACGAATCGACTGTCTTCGGAAGACTGGGCCGGAGCGGGCCGCGGCACCGCGCCGCCCGCCGCCGAACCGTCCGTGTCGACCGCCTGATCCGTCACGGGCCATGCTCCGTCCGCCTGCGCGCGAACCCGCCGGGACTCCGGTCGGGACGCTTCCAGAGCCTAGTTCAGGCCCTGCCGTCTCCCCCGGCGAGCAGCGCGCACAAGTCCCCCGATCGGATCAGCAGATCGTCACACCGGAGAGCTCCGATGGCCCCCAGCGGTGCTTCTCAGGCCTCGAAGGGGCGCGCGGGCCAGGGCGCTTCGGCCGGGCGCAGCGCGTCGACGCCGTCGCCGCTCAGCACGGCCGTCAGCGAGAGAGCGCCCACGACGAGGCAGTTGTTGTGCAGCTCACCGGCGAGCACACCGCGTACGAGCTCTTCGAGCGGTACGCGCGCCAGCTCCATGTCGGCCTCCTCCTCCGAGACCTCGAAGCGCTCGCCCTCGGCCTCGGACAGATCGCGGGCCAGGAAGATGCGCACGGCCTCGTCACAACCGCCGGGTGTGGTGTAGACGTCGGTCAAGACACGCCAGTCCTCGGCCTTGACGTGCGCCTCTTCGTAGAGCTCGCGCTGGGCGGCGTGCAGGGGGTTCTCGCCGGGGATGTCGAGCAGTCCCGCCGGAATCTCCCAGAGCTTGTGGCGGACGGGGTGGCGGTACTGGCTCAGGACCAGGACGCGGCCCTCGTCATCCAGGGCGAGTACGGCGACCGAGCCGGGGTGCACCTGGTAGTCACGGGTGACGACGGTCCCGTCGGGCATGACCACGTCGTCGGTGCGCACGGAGGTCTTGTTCCCCACGAAGGGCGTCTTCGTGGCCGTAACCTGCCACTCTTCGGCGGTGTCCTTGATCGTCATGTCGCCCTGTCCTCCCACACGTGCAAACAGAAACCGGGGCACGCGCCCCATAAGGCTCGTACCCCGGCAACCGTATCGCTCTTGTGTTACTTGCCCGTCTGGCGCGCTTCTTCCTGTCGGGAGACCGCCGCCTTCACCAGGCCCGCGAAGAGCGGGTGCGGACGGGTCGGGCGCGAACGCAGCTCCGGGTGCGCCTGGGTGGCGACCAGGTAGGGGTGGACCTCGCGGGGGTACTCGACGTACTCGACGAGCTTGCCGTCCGGGGAGGTGCCGGAGAAGAGGATGCCGGCCTTCTTCTCCAGCTCGGCGCGGTAGGAGTTGTTCACCTCGTAGCGGTGACGGTGGCGCTCCTCGACGTACTCCTTGCCGTCGTACACCTCACGCACGATGGAGCCCTCGGCGAGCTTCGCCGGGTACATGCCCAGTCGCATCGTGCCGCCCATGTCGCCCTCGCCCGCGACGATGTCCAGCTGCTCCGCCATGGTCGAGATGACCGGGTGGGCGGTCGCCGCGTCGAACTCCGTGGAGTTGGCGTCGGGGATGTCCGCGAGGTTGCGGGCGGCCTCGATCACGATGCACTGCAGGCCCAGGCAGAGGCCGAGCAGCGGGATCTTGTTCTCACGGGCGAAGGTGATGGCGCCGACCTTGCCGGTCACGCCGCGGTCGCCGAAGCCGCCGGGGATGCAGATCGCGTCGACGTCGCCGAGCTGCTTGGCGGCGCCCGCCGCGGTCTTGCAGTCGTCGGAGGTGACCCACTTGACCTTGACGCGGGCGCGGTTGGCGAAGCCGCCGGCGCGCAGCGCCTCGGTCACCGAGAGGTAGGCGTCGGGCAGGTCGATGTACTTGCCGACCAGCGCGATCGTGACCTCGTGGTCCGGGTTGTGCACCCGGTCCAGGAGGTCCTCCCACTGGGTCCAGTTCACGTCGCGGAACGGGAGGTCCAGCTTGCGGACCACGTAGGCGTCGAGGCCCTCGGTGTGCAGGACCTTCGGAATGTCGTAGATCGACTTGGCGTCGATGGCGGCGACCACCGCGTCCTCGTCGACGTCGCACATCAGCGAGATCTTGCGCTTGATGGCGGTCGGTACGTCGCGGTCGGCGCGCAGCACGATGGCGTCCGGCTGAATACCGATGTTGCGCAGAGCCGCGACCGAGTGCTGGGTCGGCTTGGTCTTCAGCTCGCCGGAGGGGCCGATGTAGGGCAGCAGCGAGATGTGCACGACGAAGACGTTGTCGCGGCCGACCTCGTGACGGACCTGGCGGACGGTCTCCAGGAACGGCAGGGACTCGATGTCGCCCACCGTGCCGCCGACCTCCGTGATGACGACATCGACGTCATCGGTGGCCATGCGGCGGATGCGGTGCTTGATCTCGTTCGTGATGTGCGGGATGACCTGCACCGTGTCGCCGAGGTACTCCCCGCGCCGCTCCTTGGCGATGACCTGCGAGTAGACCTGGCCGGTGGTGACGTTGGCCGTGCCGTCGAGGTCGACGTCCAGGAAGCGCTCGTAGTGACCGATGTCCAGGTCCGTCTCGGCGCCGTCGTTCGTGACGAACACCTCACCGTGCTGGAAGGGGTTCATCGTGCCGGGGTCGACGTTGAGGTACGGGTCGAGCTTCTGCATGGTGACACGCAGGCCGCGCGCCTTGAGGAGCGCGCCCAGGCTCGAGGCAGTCAGACCCTTGCCGAGGGAAGAGGCGACACCCCCGGTGACGAAGATGTGCTTGGTCGTCGATGACGCCGAGGATCGAGTCTGCATGGCCAAGAGGGGGCTCCCGTGGTCGCGGTCTGAAGGGTGCGTACCGGCCTCGTCCCAGGATGTGGAGGAGGTGCCGTCGCTGCGGTTCGGGGGTTCTATGACCACCGGCTCACGGGCTACCAGGGTATCAGCGACCGAGCGAGGCTGCTTCCGGCCACGCTCGGGCGCCCACGTCACACCTCCCTCACCTGGCGCTCACCCGTTCGGCGCAGGCTGGTTGCCATGAGCGGCGCGCAGATCACCGAGGTGCGTCGTATCCTGCTCGGACACTTGCTGCCGAGCCGGACCGACTAACGGCAATCACCCCCCACTACCGTTCATGAAACAAGAGGCTCGAGCAGTTCGTTTCACAGCGAACCCTTGACCGTAGAGCGAGCGCCCCTCGAGGGCGACGTGGCCGTTTGACTGGAGATGCACGTGGCCGGGCGCATCGAGGATTACGCACTCATCGGAGACATGCAGACCGCTGCCCTGGTCTGCCGGGACGGCACAGTCGACTGGCTGTGCCTGCCCCGCTTCGACTCTCACGCCATCTTCGCCGGATTGCTCGGCACGGAGGAGCACGGATTCTGGCGTCTCGGGCCCGCTCACAGCCCCGACGCGCAACCGCCGACCGCCGCGCGGCGCACCTACCGCGGCGACTCGCTGATCCTGGAATCCGAGTGGGACACCCCACGCGGCACGGTCCGCGTGACCGATTTCATGCCGCCGCGCGACACGGACGCCCCGCAGCTGGTGCGGATCGTCGAGGGCGTCAGCGGCCGGGTGCCGATGCGCTCCGCCCTGCGGATGCGTTTCAGTTACGGCCGTGTGGTGCCCTGGGTGCACAAGGTCGACGAGCGCACGGTGGCCGTCGCGGGGCCCGACTCCGTGTGGCTCGACACGTCGGCCGAGACCTTCGGCAAGGACCTGACGACGTACTCGGACTTCACGGTCTCGCCCGGTGACCGGGTCGCCTTCACCATCTCGTGGCAGCCCTCGCACAAGGAGCCGCCCCCGCCCGCCGAGCCCGAGAACGCCCTGGAGGCCACGCAGGACTTCTGGCGGGAGTGGGTGGACCACTGCACCTACCACGGCCCGTACCGCGAGGCCGTGGTCCGCTCGCTGATCACTCTGAAGGCCCTGACGTACGCCCCCACGGGCGGCATCGTCGCGGCGCCCACGACGTCGCTGCCGGAGGACATCGGAGGCTCCCGCAACTGGGACTACCGCTACACCTGGCTGCGCGACGCCGCCATCACGCTCTCCTCGCTCCTGCGCACCGGGTATCGCGAGGAGGCCCGCGCCTGGCGCGAGTGGCTGCTGCGCGCGGTGGCGGGCGACCCGGAGAACCTGCAGATCATGTACGGCATCGCGGGCGAGCGCGAGCTCGGCGAGGCCGAGCTCGACTGGCTGCCGGGGTACGAGGGCTCGACACCGGTCCGGGCCGGGAACGGCGCCGCGCACCAGCTTCAGCTCGATGTGTACGGCGAGGTCACCGAGGCCCTGCACCTGGCGCACATGACGGGCCTGGCCCGCAGCGACTACGCCTCGCTGCTCCAGCTCAAGCTGATCCGGTATCTGGAGACGCACTGGGACCAGCCGGACGAGGGCATCTGGGAGGTTCGCGGCCCGCGCCGCCACTTCGTGCACTCCAAGGTGATGGTCTGGGTCGCCGTGGACCGCACGATCAAGCTCATCGAGTCCGGCGACGCGGACGGCCCCCTGGAGAAGTGGCGCGACCTGCGTGACGACATCCACCGGGACGTCTGCGAGAAGGGCTACGACAAGGAGCGGAACACGTTCACGCAGTCGTACGGCTCGAAGGAGCTGGACGCCTCGCTGCTGCTCATCCCGCAGATGGGCTTCCTGCCGCCCGACGACAAGCGCGTGATCGGCACGATCGAGGCGATCCAGCGGGAGCTCTCGACGTCGGACGGCTTCATCCTGCGCTACCCCACCACCGGCGACGACGCGGGCGTGGACGGCCTTGAGGGCGACGAGGGTGCCTTCCTGGCCTGCTCGTTCTGGATGGCGGACGACCTGGCGATGATCGGCCGGGTGGACGAGGCCCGCAAGCTCTTCGAGAAGCTGCTCGCGCTCCGCAACGACCTGGGGCTGCTCGCCGAGGAGTGGGATCCGCGGCTGCAGCGCCAGGTCGGCAACTTCCCGCAGGCGTTCAGCCACGTGCCGCTGATCGACACGGCACTGCGGCTTACGGCCAGCGGGGCGTACGGCGGCTAGCGAGGTCCTTCAGGTCCGGACGGCGACGGGTTCCCCGTCGCCGTCCGTGCGTTCGGCCGCGTCCTCCAGGACGATCCGGCCGATGATCTCGTAGCGGGCGGGCTGTCTGGCCCGCAGATACAGGCCGAGGGCGAGACCTCCGAAGAAGACGAGCCCGACGATCCACGGGATGGCCTTGAAGAAGAGCGAGTCCGCCGCCGTGCCCGCCGCGGTGTCCATGTTGATCACGAGCAGGACGACGACGGCGATCATTCCGATGCCGCCGAGCAGCGGGGCGACCAGAGTCGTAAACCAGTGCCGGTCCTCGGGGTGGTTCTTGCGGAAGTAGCCGATGACGGCGAACGAGCAGAGGGTCTGCACGATGAGGATCGCCATGGTGCCGAGGATCGCGAGCAGCGTGTACAGGTGGATGTACGGGTCCTGGCCGGTGAGCCAGAAGGCCGCGACCAGCGCGACGGCGATCGCGGACTGGACGTAGGAGGCGATGTACGGGGAGCCGTGCCGGGGGTGTGTGCGGCCAAGGCCGCGGTGCAGGAATCCCTCGCGCCCGATGGCGTACAGATAGCGCGACGCGCACTGGTGGAAGGCCATGCCGCAGGCGAACGAGCCGGTGATCAGGAGCCACTGGAAGGTGTCGACCGCCCAGGCTCCGATGAAGGCGTGGGCGGGGTCGAAGAACAGGTCGAGCGGGCTGCTGGACTGCGAGACCTTGACCGAACCGGCGAGGCCGTTGCCCGCGATGGTCATCCAGGAGACGTAGATGTAGAAGAGGCCGACGCCGACGACCGAGACGAGTGTCGCGCGTGGGATGACCTTCTTGGGTTCGCGGGACTCCTCGCCGTACATGGCGGTGGACTCGAAGCCGACCCAGGACCAGAAGGCGAAGAAGAGGCCGAGGCCGGCCGAGGTGCCGGTGAAGGCGTTCTTGGGATTGACCGGCTCGACGGGTATGCCGTCGGGGCCGCCGCCGTGGATCAGTACGGCGGTGGCGACGGCGAAGAGGACCGCGATCTCGGCGATCAGCATCACGCCGAGCGCCTTCGCGGTGAGGTTGATGTCGAAGTACGACAGGACGACGGTGACGGCGAGCATCGCGGCCGCGTAGAGGATCCACGGCAGGTCCGCGCCGAGCTGATCGTGGACGGTGGTCTTGGCGAAGTACGCGAAGACACCGACGATCGACGCCTCGAAGACGACGTACGCGAGGACGGCGAGCATCCCGGACGCCATGCCCGCGATGCGGCCGAGGCCGTGCGAGATGTAACCGTAGAAGGCGCCGGCGGCGGTGATCCGCTTGGCCATGGCGACGTATCCGACCGAGAAGACGGTCAGGACGAGCGTGGCGAAGAGATAGCCCGCGGGTGCTCCGGTGCCGTTGCCCGCGCCGACGGCGATGGGCAGGTTGCCGGTCATCGCCGTGATCGGCGCCGCGGTGGCGACCGCCATGAAGACGACGCCGACGAGGCCGACGGAGTTCGCCTTGAGGCGGTGGACCCCGGGTCTGGTGGGTTGCTCGGACGTGTGCTCTGACATGGCGGGCACCCTGCCGTGGCGTGACGTACGCCACAACCGACAGGGGGTCGCGCAATTGACGCTCCGGGGCGACGAGTTGTCGGGGTAAGAGCGGATCAGATCATTCCTGTAACGGGTCGGAGATGTTCCAGGAACGTGAGCGCAGGTACCGTCCGCCCCATGGAAAGTCAGGGCACGCAGGGCACTCAGGGCGGCATCACCGTGCAACGTGCCCTGGAACTTCCGGGACTTCGCGGCGGGCTGCCCGAGGTGGTCGCGGGCGCCGAGCGGCTGCAGCGCACGGTGCGATGGGTGCACGCGGGCGAGGTGCCGAACATCGCCTCCCTCCTCAAGGGCGGCGAGCTGCTCCTGACGACGGGCCTTGGCCTCGGCGCGCGCCCCGCCGAGCAGCGTGTCTTCGTGCGCAAGCTCGCCGAGCGCGGTATCGCGGCGCTCGTCGTGGAGCTGGGCCCGCGCTTCGCACGGCTCCCGGCGGCGATCGTGGAGACGGCACGCGCGGCGGGTCTCCCGCTGGTGCAGCTGCACCGGGAGGTGCCCTTCGTGACGGTCACCGAAGAGGTGCACACCGAGATCGTCAACGGCCATTACGCGCTGCTCCAGCGGGCCGAGGAGGTCCACCGGCGCTGCACGGAGGCGCTGCTCGGCGGGGGCGGCATACCCCAAGTCCTGAACGTCCTGGCGGACTTCAGCAAGAATCCGGTGTTCCTGGAGACGGCGGACGGGCAGCTCCTGTACGCCGCCGGGGCGGGCACGGAGTGTGCCGATCCGCTCCAGGTCTGGGAGGGCCTGCGGGGGCACCACAAGGACGGCCCGCCCGCGAGCGCGCTGCTCGTCGACGTGCCGGGCGGCGGTCCGGGGTCGGGCTCGGTGCGCGCCCGGCTGGTGCTGCTCGCCGTGGAGTCCGCGCTGCTTCCGGTCCACCGGATCGCGGCGGAGCGGGCCGCGGGCTCGCTCGCGGTGGTCCTGATGCAGGCCCGCCAGGAGGAGGAGCTCGCCGCGCGGGGCCGGGGCGACTTCCTGACCGATCTGGCGGAGGGGCGGATCCTGGCCGACGACGCGCCCGCCCAGGCCCGGGTGCTCGGCTTCAAGCCCGGCGAGAGCCCGCTGCTCCCGGTCGTGATGCGGCTCGCGGACGGGCTGCCGCCCGGCGGTGGCTGGGCGGTGCTCGCGCGGGCGGTGGCGGAGGAGCTCGCGGCGGTGGGGGTGCCGGTGCTGCTCGGCGTACGTCCGGTCGAGGGGCGTGTCCCGCTGCTCCTGGGACTCCGCTCGGAATCCGAACGCACCGCGGTGGCCGACCGGGTCGCCGCAGCGCTGCGGGCGGGCGTGGAGCGGGCGGGGATGCAGCGGGCCGGGGCGTTGCCGCCGGTCGTGGTGGTGGGGGTGGCGGGCGGCTGGGCGGCGGCTTCGGCGGGCCTTCGGCACGCGGCGGAGACGGCGACGGCCGCGCAGGGCCTCGTCGACCGGCCTTGGTACGACGCGCGGCGGCTGGACATCGACCTGCTGCTGTGGCGGCTGCACAACTACGACGACTCGGCGCTCGCGGCGTTCGTGGACCGCGCGATCGGCCCGCTGCGGGCCCACGACCTGCGCGCGAAGCCACCGCTGCTGCCGACCCTGCAGACCTACTTGGCCCATGCGGGGCGCAAGGCGGAGACGGCGCGCGAACTGCACCTGAACCGTCAGACGCTCTACAACCGCCTGGCCCGGATCAGTGAGCTCCTCGGCACGGACCTGGACGACCCGCAGACGGTGCTCGCGCTGAGCCTGGCGCTGCGGGCGCGCAGGCATGTGGCGTAGCCGCGCCGCCCTTGGCTACATGCCGTAGGGCTGGGTCAACTCGTCGTAGACGCCCAGGACTTGGGTGACCGTCTCGTCCTCGGTCGGCCACGTCGCCGCCTGGGCCGTGCCCCTGTCCTTGAGACGCTCCCTGAGCGCGGGATCGGCGAGGAGGCGCGTGACGGCGGTGGCCAGGGCCTCGGGGTCGCCGTACGGGACGAGCACGGCGGCGTCGCCGACCAGTTCGGGGATGCCGCCGACAGCGGTCGCGACGAGCGGCACGCGCGCGTGCAGGGCCTCCTGGGCGAGCACGGAGCGGGACTCCCAACTGCTGGGCAGCACCACGAGATCGGCCGCGGCAAGCATCTCGGGTACGTCGTCGCGCCGCCCGACGAGCCGGACAGGCAGGTCTTCGCCCTCGATACGGCGTTGCAGGGCGCCGCGCTCCGGCCCCTCGCCCGCGATGACGAGGAGCGGCTGCGGGTCGAGGTGGCGCCACGCGCGCGTGGCCTCCAGGAGGATGTCGTAGCCCCGCTGCCGTTCGAGCGTGCCGATGGTGACGATCAACGGCCGCCCGAAGACGCCGAGTTCGGCGAGGGCCTTGTGGCGCAGCCCCTCGGCGTCCTCGGCCGCCCCGGCCACCGGCCGCGGCGCGGGAAACGTGACGGGAGCGAGGCGGGCGTCCCGCGCCCCCCTGCCGCGTGCGCGGTCGACGAGGTCGGAGGAGGTGCCGAGGACCACGGCCGCGGCCTTGGCCACGCGCCGCTCCAGGAGGCGCAGGACGCGGGCGCGCGCGCCTTCCGCGTGGGCGCGCGTGTGCCAGGTGACGACGAGGGGGGTGCTGCGGCCGGTGAGCGCGAGGGTGGCGCGGAGTGCGGCGTGCAGACCGTGCGCGTGCACGAGGTCGGCGTCGGCACAGGCCAGGCGGAGGGAGGCGACGGACGCGGGGTCGCTGCTGCGCGGTACGTGGACGTGGTGGGCGCCGGTGCCCGTCAGGTCGTAGGCGTCGGCCGCCTCCGTGGGGGCACACACCGTGACCCGTACGCCCCGCGCCGCGAGGCCCCCGGCGAGCGACCTGACGTGTGCACTGCTGCTCGCGCTGCCTCCGCCCAGGACTTGCACCGTGTGCATCGGGGTCTGACCGCGCGGTGAGTGGCTGCTCACGTGGCTCACGTAGCCGGGGCTCCTGGGTAGGCGTCGGGGGCTGCGCCAAGGATGCCAGTCCGTACGGACGTTCCGGCACCGCTGAAAGGTCTCTTCCGTGTCGGGGCGGGCAACTCCCTGATCCGGATCACCCACACGGGTGAGGACAACGAGGTTTCGGCACCGCGAACGGCTTACGGCCCCCGCATCTTCGCAGCGACGTCCTGCCGGGCGGAAGGCTTTCGAAATCCCGGGCACGACAGGACTCCGCCGCGGGCCACGCATCAGCCCACGAAAACGGCAGGCCCTGACAGGGCCAGAGCCACGCATCAGCCCGGCGGCCACAACAACGTCAAGGCCAAGCACCGCCAACAAAAAAGGCGCTCCCACACCCCCACCATGAGGCGCTCCCCCTTAACGCGACGGCGCGGGGATGCGCGGTCGGACCCGGCGCCCGTGTCGTGTCGTGTCGTGTCGTGTCGTGTCGTGTCGTGTCGTGTCGTGGATGTTGCTGCCGGGGTCGTGCTGCTGGAAAGCCACAGCCGCCGGCAGCCCAGCCGAGCCCTAGGCCCGACTTCCCGCAATCGCGCTGACCTTCTCGCCGTACGCGGCTGCCGCCACCACGCCCGCCGCATGAACGGCGAGCCCCGCGCGGCCGTTGCCCGCGGCGACGGCAAGGCCGAGTGCCGCGCCCAAGGCGTGTGCTCCCGCGTCGCCGATCATGGCGCGCTCCCCGATGTCGTCCGGCAGGACGGCCGCCGCGGCTCCCACCGAGGTGGCGGAAAGGACCCCGGCGGCGCCTTGGCGCAACAGCCCTGGTGTCCCCAGCGCGACCACAGCTCCGGCGGCCCTTCCCGGGCGTACGTCCACGAGGTTGACGAAGTGGGCGGTGCCCGCGATCACCACGCCCGCGAGGAGTTTGTCCACCGGCCGCTCCTTGAGCAGTGCGCCCGCGGCGAGCCCCGCCGCCGAGACCCCGAACAACTTCACGGCCCCGCTGGTCACTTCGCCGCCCCGCAGCGCGCCCAGGTGAGCACGGAAACCCCGGCGCGGATCGCCCTCCCCCGCCGTGTCGTCGTACGCCCCGCAGGCCCCTGCCCCGAGCACGGCGAGCGCGGCGGCGGCGCGGGTCCTCGCGGGCAGCGCCACGGCCCCGGCCGCCGCACCGAGGGCGGCGGCCGGCCCGGCGTACAACTCAACCGCCCGCCCCGCGTAGTTCCTCCGCTGCCAGCGGTCGGGACCGCCGGGGGCACGCGAACGCAGCACGGTGGTGGCCGCCCGGGTGACGGCGGCAGCGGCGAGGAGGGCGGTGAGGCGTCGGGCGGGCTTGCGGGTGATCATGTGAATCAGGGTACGGGGGCCGGATTCCATCCCGCCCGGCATCCGAGGACGAACCCGGCGATCGACGCTACGCAAGGCATGCGCACTGGAGGCACCCCGGATTCCAGCCCGCCCGGCGCTCGAAGACGAACACGGCGAACCCGGCAACCGACGCGACCCAATGCCCGACACAAGGCCTGCACACAGGAGACGCCCCAAACTCCAACCCACCCGGCGTCTGAGAACGAACACGGCGAACCCGGCAACCAACCCGACCCAATGCCTGCACACAGGAGACACCCAGACCCCAGCCCGTCCGGCGCTTGAGGACAAACACGGCGAAGCCAGTGACCGACGCGACCCAATGCCTGCCCACTGGAGACGCCCCGAATTCCAGCCCGTCCGGCGCTTGAGGACGAACACGGCGAAGCCGGTGACCGGCGGTACACAAGGCATACCCGCTGAAGGCGCCCCCGCCCGCAAAAAGCGCCCCCGCCCGCAAAGGCCCCCGCCCGCGACCCCGCTACCCGTCCCCCCGAGCCGTCGCCAGCAGCTCCTCCGCATGTGCCCGGGCGGTCTCCGAGTCCTCCTGGCCCGCCAGCATCCGGGACAGCTCACGCACCCGGTCCTCACCTTCCAGCACCTGCACCCCGGAGCGCGTGACGCTTCCGTCGTTCGTCTTCTCGACCAGCAGCTGCCGGTCGGCGAACGCCGCCACCTGCGGCAGATGTGTCACGACCACGACCTGCGCGGACTTGGCCAGGCGGGCGAGCCTGCGGCCGATCTCGACCGCGGCCTTGCCGCCGACACCTGCGTCGACCTCGTCGAAGAGGTACGTCGGCACGGGGTCCGTGCCCGCGAAGACGACCTCGACGGCGAGCATCACGCGCGACAGCTCACCGCCGGACGCGCCCTTGGCGATCGGCCGCGGCGGGGCGCCCGGATGCGCGGCGAGGAGAAGCTCCACCTCGTCCACGCCCGCGGGGCCGTACGCGACGAAGCGCCCGTCCACCGGCACACCGTCCGAGCCCTCCGGCACCTCCGTACTGGTGATGTCGATCGTCACGCGCGCGTGCGGCATCGCAAGGGAGGCCAGCTCGGCGGTGACGGCCGCCGCGAACCGCGACGCGGCCTCCTGGCGCGCGTCGGTCAACGCCTGCGCGAGCCCCGCCAGTTCGCCCCGCAGTGCGTCCCGCTCGGCGGTGAGTTCCGCCAGGCGGTCGTCGTCGCCCTCGAGTTCGGTGAGCCGCGCGGCCCCCTCCTCGGCCCAGGCGAGCACGGAATCGATGTCGGAGCCGTACTTCCGGGTCAGCTGGGTGAGCGCGGCCCGCCGTTCCTCCACCGCCGCGAGGCGCAGGGGATCGGCGTCCAGGTCGTCGGCGTAACCCGCGAGCTCGCCCGCCACGTCACCCAGCAGAATCCCGATCTCACCGATCCGCTCGGCAAGGGCGGCCAGCGCGGGGTCGTGGGAACGCACCGCCTCGAGAGCCCTGTGGGCGCCCGCCACCAGCGTCGTGGCGTCGACGCCCTCCGGGTCCTCGGGGTTGCCCGCGAGCGCGGCGTGCGCGGACGTGGCGGCCGAGGCGAGAGCCTCCGCGTGGCCGAGCCGCTCGGCCTCCGCGGCCAGTTCGGTGTCCTCGCCCGCCCGCGGCTCGGCGCCCGCGACCTCGTCGAGGCCAAAGCGCAGCAGGTCGGCTTCCTGGGCCCGCTCACGCGCACGCGTCGTGATCTCTTCGACCTCGGTCGTCACGGCCCGCAGCCTGCGGTACGCGGCCGTGTACTTGGCCAGCGGCACGGTGACCGCGTCGCCCGCGTACCGGTCGAGGGCCCCGCGCTGCCGGGCCGGCTTGAGCAGGCCCTGCTGATCCGTCTGGCCGTGCACCGCCACGAGATCGTCGGCGAGTTCGGACAGCAGACCCACCGGCACCGAACGGCCGCCGAGGTGCGCACGGGAGCGCCCCTCCGCCGAGACCGTACGGCTGATGAGCAGCGCCCCGTCGTCGAGTTCGGCCCCCGCTTCCTCCGCGCGCACGGCAGCCGCGGCGTCCGCGGGCACAGTGATCCGCCCCTCCACCACCGCCGCCTTGGCGCCGATCCGTACCAGGGCGGCATCCGCACGTCCGCCGAGCAGCAGGCCAAGACTGGTGACCACCATGGTTTTGCCCGCACCGGTCTCGCCGGTCACGGCGGTGAACCCCGGCGACAGCTCGACCACCGCGTCGTCGATGACTCCGAGCGACCGTATCCGCATCTCCTCCAACACGGACACGACCTTACGAGGTCCTGGGCCAGGTGTGCGACGGCGGCTGGCCTCCTTCCCTCTTCCTTCCACGAAGACGCAGGTGGCAAAGGGGGACCGAACGGACGCTGTCACCCGCAGGAGGTGGGGGTTCTCCGGGGTGGGGATTACCCCACCACGATCTTCCTGCCAGCCTCCTGGTGCCCGGAAGACCCGGCACCCCACCATGATCAGCATGGGAACGGGACTGGCACAGGCAGCGCTGCGCGCGCATCGCCCGGCGTTCGTGGGTACGGCGGTGGCCGCCCTCTTCGCGGCGACCGTCGTCAGCGCGTCGACGATGATGCTCGGCACGACGGGCACCGACGGACTCTCCGCGGGGGCACGCCGGCAGATCACCGAGAACGGCGTCGGGGACATGGCCCTCGTCCTGCTCATCGGATCGATCTACATGTCGATATTCGTGGTCGCGTCGACCATGGGCACGGCCGTCGCGCAGCAGCACCGCGAGTTCGCCCTGGTGCGCTCCATCGGCGCCAGGCCCCGCCAGATCCGCCGGGCGGTGGCCGGTCAGGCCCTCGCCGCGTCGATCCCGGCGGCGCTGGCCGGCTTCGTCCTCGGCGGTTTCGCAGCGCGGTGGTGGCACGCGGGCATGGTGTCGCACGGCCTGCTCCCGGCCGAGGCGGACTTCCGGTTCGGCTGGGTCGCCCTGCCGGTGTGCCTCGGCGTGGCCGTGGTGACGACGACGCTCGCCGCATTCCTCTCGGCGTTGCGGTTCTCGCTGCTCCGCCCGGCCCGCGCCCTGAGCGAGGCGGCGACCGGGCGGCGGGGCCTGGGCATGCTCAGGGCGCCGCTCGGCGTGATCGCGATCGCGGGGGCCTGCGCCCTGTCCGTGCTGCTGTCGAAGCAGTCGGCGGACGAGGCCGGCGAGGGGGCCTTCCTCGTCCTGATCCTCTTCTGCGTCGGCGCGGGGCTCCTCGGCCCGCGGATCATCGGGCCCGCGGCCTGGCTGGTCTCCGCGCTGGTGGGCCGGTTCGGCGGCAGTGCGCGTCTGGCCATGCTCAACGTCCGCTCGCAGCCCCGCCGCTTCTCCGCCGCGGTCGTGCCGCTCGTCCTGGTCGTGGGCTTCGGCCTCACCAAGATCGGCATGCACACCACGGCGCAACACCACACGGGGTCGGCGGGCAGCACGGGCGAGGTCTGGCTCGACTACGTGGGCACGGGGCTCTACGCGGGCTTCGCCGCGATCGCCGCGGCGAACACCCTGGCCATGATCTCCTTCGAGCGCCGCCGCGATGTCGCCCTGCTGCGCGTGGTGGGCAGCAGGCGGGCCCAGGTGCGGGCCATGGCGGCCTGGGAGGCCGTGGTCGTCGCGGGGACGGCGCTGCTGCTCGGCACCGCGATAGCGCTCGGCACCTTGGCCCCCATCCTCAGCACGGCCTTCGGCTCGTCGGTTCCGTACCTGCCGTGGGGTGTGCCGGTGGGGATCGCGGCGGGCACCCTGCTCCTCACCCTGCTCGCCACCGGCATTCCGGTGGCGACCGTGATGCGGCGCCGAGCGATCACCGTGGTGCAGACGACGTGAGCGCCCCGCAGGGCCGCGGGGAACAGCGCCTCAGCAACACCGAACCCGCAGCCGGATCCGCCGCCCCCGGCGCAGCGCTACTGCGGTGCCCCCCGCCACCCCGACACCGGCAGGGCGAACTTGGCCACGAGCCGGTCGGTGAACGAGGCGTGGTGCAGCCGAGCGAGTCGCACCGGCACCTCGCCCCTGCGCACCTCGACCCGCGCTCCCGGCGGCAGTTCGACGGTCCGCCGGCCGTCACACCACAGCACCCCGTGCGACGTGTGCTGCTGGACCTCGACGGCGAGCACCGAGTCCGGGGACGTCACCAGGGGCTTGGCGAACAGGGCGTGGGCGCTGATCGGCACCATCAGGAGCGCCTCCACCTCCGGCCAGACCACGGGCCCGCCCGCGGAGAAGGCGTACGCGGTGGATCCGGTCGGCGTCGCGCACACGATGCCGTCGCAGCCGAAGCCGGTGACCGGACGCCCGTCGATCTCCAGGACGACCTCGAGCATCAGCTCGGCCGACATCTTCTGCACGGCGGCTTCGTTCAGCGCCCAGTCCCGGTGCACGACGTCGCCGTTGCTGCGCACGACGACGTCGATGGTCATCCGCTCCTCGACCTCGTACGCCCTCGTCACCACCCGGTCGACGACCTTGTCGAGGTCGTCGCGCTCGGCCTCGGCGAGGAAGCCGACGCGGCCCAGGTTCACGCCGAGCATCGGCACCCCGGAGGCCCGTGCGAACTCGGCGCCGCGCAGCAGCGTGCCGTCGCCGCCGAGCACGACGAGCAGTTCACAGCCGTCGAGGCACTGGGGAGTGGCCTCCTTCACCGTGCCGACTTCGGGCGGCAGCGGCAGATCGGCCGCCTCCACCTCCAGGACCCGCACGCCGATACCGCTGCGCAGCAGCCCCTGGACGACGAGTTCGGCGCTGCGGATGGCGGCCGGCCGGCCGGTGTGCGCGAGCAGGAAAACAGTACGAGCTCGGTTCTGGCTCTGAGTTACTCGGGTCTGAGTCAACGGGGCCCCTCCGCCACGGCACGGTCAACGTCCGCCGGGTCGAGTTCGGGCGCCCCGGCACGCAGCCACAGAAAGTACTCGACATTTCCGGAAGGTCCGGGCAGCGGGCTCGCAGTCACGCCACGCACACCGAGTCCGAGCCCCCACGCCTGGCGCGCCACCCCGCGCACGGCATCGGCCCGCAGCGCCGCGCTGCGCACCACTCCGCCGCTGCCGAGGCGTTCCTTGCCGACCTCGAACTGCGGCTTGACCATCAGGACCAGATCGGCGTCCGGGGCGGCACAGCGCACGAGAGCGGGCAGCACCAGGCCGAGCGGGATGAACGACAGGTCGCCGACGACCAGGTCGACGGGGGTGCCGTCGATCGCCTCCAGCGTCAACTCCCGTACGTTTGTACGGTCCTTGACGGTGACCCGGTCGTCGCTCTGCAGCGACCAGGCGAGCTGGCCGTAACCGACGTCCACGGCGACGACGCCCGAGGCGCCCGCGCGCAGCAGCACATCGGTGAAGCCGCCGGTGGACGCGCCGGCGTCGAGCGCCCGCCGCCCCTCGACGACAAGCCCCTGCGGGACGAACGCGGCGAACGCGCCCGCCAGCTTGTGGCCGCCGCGCGAGACATAGTCGGGATCGCTGTCGTCGTTCGCGACCACGATGGCCGCCGCGGTCTCCACCTGCGTCGCGGGCTTCGTCGCGGTGTTCTTGTCGACGGTCACCCGCCCGGCGGCGATCAGTTGGCTGGCGTGCTCGCGCGAGCGCGCCAGTTTGCGCCGGACCAGCTCGGCGTCGAGGCGGCGGCGTGCCACTCCTGCCACGTTCTGTTCAGCTCCTGTTGTACGGGGATGAGTGCTGGGACGAAGCCGTGGGCGTCCCCGCGGGGGAGGGCGCCGGCGGCCCGGGGTGAGCGTCGAGCGCGGTCAGCGCGTCACGCAGTCCCCGGTGTACATCCTCGTACACCTCGATGTGGCCGTCCGTGGCGAGGTGGTCGGCATCGCCGAGACGCCGGAGCAGGCCGTCCACCTCCGCGTCACCGGTCGGAACACGCTCCACTCCGAGAGGCGCGGGCCCCACGGGGTCGTACGCCTCCGGCTCGGGGACATGCGTCTCCGGCTCGGGGTCGTACGCCTCCGCCTGCTCTGCGGCGGCTTCGGGCTCCACCGGCTCAGGCCCGGGGCCCGGCGTCGAGTCGTTCATGCCCCGACGCTACCGCGAAGCGCTGCGGTACCGTCGATCACGATGGCGACGATCGAAGAATGCCGCACGGCACTGGACAGACTCAGCGACAACCTCGCGGGCGCCGAGGGAGGCGTGCGCGGCGCCGCCGCGCTCGACCGCTCGCTGAGCTGCCGCATCACCGATCTGGACGTGACCTTCACGGGCCGTCTCGAGAACGGCCGGATCACGGTGCTCGACACGCATCCCGGCGCCCCTCGCGAGAAGGCCGAGATCCGCCTCGCCATGTCCGGCGACGACCTGGTGGGGATGGTCGACGGCGAGCTGAACTTCGCGAAGGCCTGGGCCTCCGGCCGGGTCAAGCTGGAGGCGGGCCTGCGCGATCTGCTCCGCCTCAGGTCGCTGCTCTAGCCCCCGCGATCCCGGCGCCCGCGCCGGACTTCTTGCGCCCCCGCCGCGCCGCGGGCACCACGAGCGGTGTCCCGGTCTCCGGGTCGTCGATGATCTGGCAGTCCATCCCGAAGGTGTCCCGCACCAGCTCCGTCGTGACGACGTCGGCCGGCGCGCCCTCGGCGATGACCTCGCCGTCGCGCAGGGCGATGAGGTGGGTGGCGTAACGAGCCGCGTGGTTGAGGTCGTGCAGGACGGCGACGAGCGTGCGGCCCTGCTCCTCGTGCAGCTCGGCACAGAGATCGAGCACGTCGATCTGGTGCTGGATGTCGAGGAACGTCGTCGGCTCGTCCAGGAGCAGGAGCGGGGTCTGCTGGGCGAGCGCCATCGCGATCCAGACGCGCTGGCGCTGGCCGCCCGAGAGCTCGTCGACATAGCGATCAGCCAGTTCGGCGACACCGGTCGAGGCCATCGACTCGCCCACGATCCGCTCGTCGTCCGGCGACCACTGCCGAAGGAGCCCTTGGTGGGGGTAGCGGCCACGCGCCACCAGGTCGCCCACCGTGATGCCGTCGGGCGCGATGGACGACTGCGGGAGCAGGCCCAGCGTTCGCGCCACCTTCTTCGCGGGCATCGACTGGATGACGTTGCCGTCCAGCAGGACACGGCCCGCCGACGGCTTGAGCATCCGCGACAGGGCGCGCAGCAAGGTGGACTTGCCGCAGGCGTTGGGGCCGACGATCACCGTGAAGGAGTTGTCGGGTATCTCGACGGACAACTTCTCCGCGATGACGCGCTGGTCGTAGCCAAGGGTCACGTCGTCCGCGATGAGCCGGTTCACTGCGGCACGCTCCTGCCTGTCGGTGCTCTCAGAGGTGTTCGTATCGGTGCCCGTGCGCGTCCTGTCGATGGCCGTGCGCGTCTTCTCCGTGGCCGTACGCGTCTTCATATCCGCCCCGCCTTGCGCTCGATGACAAGGAGCCACAGCAGGTAGATGCCGCCGAGCACGCCCGTCACGACGCCGACGGGCAGCTGGTCGGCGCCGAAGGCCCGCTGCGAGGCCCAGTCCGCGACGATCAGCAGGGTGGCGCCCATGAACATCGCGGGCAGCAGGTTCGGCCCCGGAGAGCGGGTGAGCCGCCTGGCCAGCTGCGGCGCGGTGAGCGCGACGAAGCTGACGGGTCCCGCCGCGGCGGTGGCGGCGGCCGTGAGCAGCACGGCCGAGGCCATCAGGACGATGCGGGTGCGCTCGACGGGCACGCCGAGCGCGTACCCGACGTCGTCGCCCATCTCCAGCATCCGCAGCGGACGCGCGTACGTCATGACGAGCGGTACGAGGATCGCGCACAGGACGAGCAGTGGCCAGACCTGCTCCCAGTCACGGCCGTTGAGCGAGCCGGTCATCCAGACGACGGCGCGGGCGGCGTCGACGATGTCCGCCTTGGTGAGCAGATAGCCGTTGATCGCGGTGACGAAGGCGGAGACGCCGATGCCGACCAGGACGAACCGGAAGCCGTGCACGCCCCGCTTCCAGGCCAGGACGTAGATCGCGAAGCCGGTCGCCAGACCGCCCACGAGCGCGCCGCCCGCGACCTGCACCGCGCTGCCCTGAAAGAGGACGATCATGATGAGCGCGCCCGCGGTGGATCCCTGCCCGAGGCCGAGGATGTCCGGACTGCCCAGCGGGTTGCGCGAGATGGACTGGAAGATCGCGCCGCCGAGCCCGAGCGCGGCCCCCACGAGGAGACCGACGAGGACCCTCGGCAAGCGGAGGTCGTTGATGATGAACTCCTGCCCGGCGTCCCCGTTGCCGAGCAGGGTGCGGATGACGTCGGCGGCGGGGATGGGGAAGTCGCCGGTGCCGATCAGGACGACGCTCGCGACGAGCGCGGCCAGGATGAGCACGGCGACGACCACGGCCGTGCGGACGTCGAGACGGAAGCTGAGCCCGCCCCGGGTGCGTATCGCCTTCACAGCTGAGCCAGCCTCCGCCGTCGTACGAGAAAGATGAAGACCGGAGCGCCGATCAACGCGGTGATGATGCCGACCTGCAGCTCCGCGGGGCGCGCGACGATGCGCCCGACGACGTCCGCGCCGAGCAGCAGCACCGGCGAGAGGATCGCCGCGTACGGCAGGATCCAGCGCATGTCGGGCCCGGTGAAGGAGCGCACGATGTGCGGCACCATCAGGCCGACGAACATGATGGGCCCGCAGGCCGCGGTGGCCGCCCCGCAGAGCAGCGTCGCGGCGGCCATGGACAGGGCGCGGGTGCGGTTCAGATGGGCGCCGAGCGCGCGGGCGGTGTCGTCGCCCATGGCCATGGCGTTGAGCGGCCGGGCGAGGCTGAGGGCGAGCACGATGCCGATCACGAGGAAGGGCAGGACCTGGAGGATGGTCTCGTTCTTGGCGGAGGCCAGGGAACCGACCGTCCAGAAGCGCATCTTGTTGAGCGCGGCGTTGTCCGTGATCATCACGGCCTGCAGATAGCCGTAGAGCGCGGCGCTGAGCGCGGTACCGGCGAGCGCGAGTCTTACGGGCGTCGCGTTGCGGGTCCCGCCGAGCGCGTAGACGGCGGCGCCGACAACTGCCGCTCCGGTGAAGGCGAACCACACGTAGCCGCTCAGCGACGTGACACCGAAGAAGCTGATGGCGGTGACGACGGCGGCCGATGCGCCGAGGTTGATGCCGAGCAGTCCCGGATCGGCCAGCGGGTTGCGCGTCAGCGCCTGCAGGACGGCGCCCGCGAGGCCGAGGGCCACGCCGACGAGCACGCCGAGCAGCGTCCGCGAGAGCCGCTCTCCGACGACGACATCGCCGTACGTTCCGGTGTCCTGGAAGAGACCGTGCCAGACCTGGTCGAGGGACATCTGTTTGGCACCGACCGCGATGCTGGCCACGACGACGAGCAGCAGCACACAGACCGAGACGACGAGCCCGGCGCTGCGTATCGCGCGGCGGTTGGGTGGCGCGGGAGCGGTCTCCGCGCTGGCTTCGGGGGGACTGTCGACCAACACCAGGTTAGGTTAGCCTACCCTCGCACTTGACTTCGACGAGAGAAGCAACGGCCATGCATGCCCGCCGCCCGATACCTCCCGGTCCGACCCGCCGTGGTGTGCTCGGCGTCGGCGGCGCCCTCGGCATCGGCGGACTCCTGGCAGCATGCGGCGGCAGCGACGACGACGCGAAATCGTCACGCGGCGGCACGGGCTGGAGCTTCGAGGACGACCGTGGCACGACGGCGAAGGCCGCCGGGCGCCCGCGCAGGATCGTCGCCTACATCGGCGCGGCCGCCGCGCTGCACGACTTCGGCGTCGAGTGCACCGGCGTCTTCGGCCCGACGAAGCTGAAGAACGGTGAACCCGACGTACAGGCAGCGGGCGTCGATGTCGACAAGGTGACCGTCATCGGCAACACCTGGGGCGAGTTCAGCATCGAGAAGTACGCGAATCTCCGCCCCGATCTCCTCGTCAGCACCATGAACGTGTCACCGACGCTCTGGTACGTCCCCGAGGAGTCCGCCAAGAAGATCACCTCGCTCGCTCCCACCGTCGGCATCCTCACCGGCAGGACCTCCCTGACGAAGGCGATCGGCCGCTTCGCCGCGCTCGCCGAATCCCTCGGCGCCGACCTCAGGGCGCAGCGGGTCACCGCCGCGAAGAAGCGCTTCGAGGCGGCCTCGGAGACCCTGCGCAAGTCCGCGAGAGCGGCGAAGTCCCGGGGCGGCCTCAAGGTCATGGCGGTCTCCGCGCAGGCCGACCTGCTCTACGTGGGCAACCCGTCCGACTTCACCGATCTGCGCCACTACGCCGACCTCGGCATCGAGTTCGTCACCCCGGCGAAGACCGCCAAGGGCGGCTTCTTCCAGGAGCTCGGCTGGGAGAACGCCGACACGTACGAGGCCGATCTGATCCTTGTCGACAAACGGACCGGCAATCTCCAGCCGGACGAGCTCAAGAAGTCCAAACCCACCTGGGCGAAGCTCCCCGCGGTCAGGGCGGACCAGGTCATCTCCTGGTCGAACGAGGCCCAGTTCAGTCACGCCGGCTACGCGCCGCTCATCGAGCAGCTCGCGGCAGCCGTCGACAAGTCGAAGAAGGCGGCAGCCTGATGCCCACCACCCACCGTCTCCTCACCCCCACAGGCGCGGCCCCCACAGGCGCGGCCCGCACAGGCATGTCCCGCCGCGGCCTGCTCGCCTCCGGCGGGGCCCTAGGCCTCGGCGCCCTGCTCACCGCCTGCGGGAGCGACAAGAAGTCCGAGAAGAAGAGCGCGGGCTCCAAGCCCTGGAGCTTCAAGGACGACCGCGGCAAAACCGCCAAGGTGGATCACACACCGAAGAACATCGTCGCCTACATCAGCACAGCGGCGGCCCTGCATGACTACGGCGTCACCTGCACCGGAGTCTTCGGTCCCTCCAAGCCGGTGGACGGCAAGCCCAATCCGCAGGCGGGCGATCTCGATGTCGACAGACTGACGAGCCTGGGCCAGTCCTTCAACCAGTTCAACATCGAGAAGTACGCGGGCCTCGAACCCGACCTCCTCATCAGCAACATGTTCCCGCCGCCCGCCCTCTGGTTCGTGCCCGAGGAGAGCAGCAAGAAGATCGAGGCGCTCGCGCCCACCGTCGGCATCAACGGTGCCCGCGCCTCGCTCCTGGAGCCGCTCAAGCGCTACACCGAGCTCGCCGAGGCACTCGGCGGGGACCTCGGAACGGAGAAGGTGCGCGCCGCCAAGGCCCGCTTCGACAAGGCCGAGCGTCGACTGCGCAAGGCGGCGAAGGCCAACCGCGGCCTGAAGGTCCTCGCGATGACCGGCGACGCCGACCAGTTCTACGTCGCCGTGCCCGACTCCTACTGCGACCTGAACTACTTCAAGGACCTCGGCGTCGAGTTCGTCGAGGGCAAGAAGAGCGATGAATGGGGCTTCTGGGAGTTCCTCAGCTGGGAGAACGCCGACAAATACGACGCGGATCTCATCATGATGGACAACCGGTCGAGCGCGCTGCCGCCCAAGGAGCTCGCGAAGAAACCCACCTGGGGGCTGCTCCCCGCCGTCAAGGCCGGCCAGACCGTGCCCTGGTCGATGGAGGAGCGCTACAGCTACGCCGGTTTCGCCCCCGTGCTCGAACAACTCGCCGCCGCCATCGAGAAGTCGAAGAGGCTCACCTGATGACTGACTCCCCGTACCACTTCTTCGACACCCATGTGCTGCGCACCGAGTACATCACCCCCTCCATGATCCGTGTGGCCCTCGGCGGCGACGACCTGGCCAGGATGGCCTCGGCGGGCCGTGACCAGCGCATCAAGGTGTTCCTGCCGCACCCGGGGCAGGACGCCCCCGTCATGCCGGACACGTCGAGCGGGGACGCGGCCAACTGGTACGCCGACTGGTGCGCCCTCGACCCCGACGTCCGGGGCATCATGCGCACGTACACCACGCGTGAACTGCGCCGCGATCCCGACGAGTTGATCGTCGATTTCGCGGTCCACGGCGCGACTCCCTCGCCCTCCGACGGTCCGGCCACCAGCTGGGCGCGGTCTGCCCGCCCCGGCGCGCGGATCGGCGTGCTCGCCCCGATCGAGGAGGAGAACGGCGCCTACGACTTCAGGCCGCCGCAGGACACCGACTGGGTCCTGCTGACCGCCGACGAGTCGGCGCTCCCGGCGGTGGCGGCCATCCTGGAGGCGCTCCCGCCCGCGACGCCGGCCCGCGTCTGGATCGAGGTCCACGACCTGGCGGACAAGCAGGAGCTGCCCACGAAGGCCGACGCCGAGATCACCTGGCTCACGGAGGAGGGCTCGACGCCGTCCGCGATCCGAGCCGCCGAGCTGCCGTCGGGCACTCCGTACGCCTGGGTCACGGGCGAGTCCGCGACGGTCAAGTCGGTCCGGCGCCACTTGGTCGGCGACCGCGGCTTCGACCGCAAGCGGATCTCGTTCTCCGGCTACTGGCGCAAGGGCACCACCACGGACGAGCTGATCGACCGCAACGAGACGGCCTGACCTCCGAGCACGCCGCCCCTGAACGAAGCCCCACCGCGAAGCCCCGACCAACCGCCACGCGGGGCTTCGCGGCGGGGCGGACGAGCGGCACAGCAACAGGGCGAGCGGGACCGGGGACGCCGACTCACCGCCGGTCGGCAACTGCCCAAGACCCCCACGGAGTCGAGCCCACGGAGTCGACCCCGCGGTATCCAGCGTCACGAAGTCACGCGCGACGGGCGCCCGCGCAGTGCCCCGCCACCGAGCGCGACGAGCAACGTCGAGCTACCCCGCCGATCGGCAACTCCCCGAGACACCCCGAGGAGCCGAACCCACGGAGTCGAGCCCTCGCCATCGAGCCCCCGGTATCCAGCGCCGCGAAACCACGCGCGACGGGCGCCCGCGCAGCGCCCCGCCACCGAGCGCGACGAGCTACCCCGCCGATCGGCCTACACCCCCAGCCGCGACAACGCCTTCTCCGCGTCCAGCGTGCACTTCCCCTCGCCCGCCTCCGTCCACGCCGCCGCGCACAGCGCCCGCAGCCCGTCCATGACCTCGCCCTCGCCGTCGAGCACCAGCTCGTTCCCCTGCGCCGAAGCCGTCCATCCGCCGCAGCCGAAGCCGTCCTCGGCCGTGGTCACTTCGGGCTGGCCGGTCAGCATGGAGCGCAGGTCCGCGTCCACGTACGTGGGCCGGTGCTCGGGCGGGGCCGCGAGCAGCTGGGCGCCGTCCGTGACCCCGGTCAGGACGAGCAGCGAGTCCACCTCGCCGTTGAACGCGCCCTCGATGTCCGTATCGAGGCGGTCCCCCACGACCAGCGGCCGCTCGGCGCCCGTACGCAGAATCGTCTCGCGGTGCATCGGCGGCAACGGCTTGCCCGCCACCTGCGGCTCCGCGCCCGTCGCGATCCGTACGACCTCGACGGCCGCGCCGTTGCCCGGCGCGATGCCCCGCGCACTGGGAATCGTCAGGTCCGTGTTGGAGGCGAACCACGGCACGCCCCGCGCGATCGCGTAACAGGCCTCGGCGAAACGCCCCCACGCCATGTCGGGCCCGCCATACCCCTGCACAACCGCCACCGGCCCGTCATCCGCCGACTCCACCGGCTCGAGCCCACGCTCCCGCAACGCGACCCGCAATCCCTCACCGCCGACCACCAACACCCGCGCCCCCGCAGGGACTTGCTCGCTCACCAGCCGCGCCGCAGCCTGCGCGGACGTGATGACGTCCGCGGCCCCGGTCGGAATGCCCAGCTCCGACAGATGCTCGGCCACCGCGTCCGGCGTGCGCAGCGCGTTGTTCGTCACATACGCGAGATGCATGCCGCCGGACCTGGCCGTCCCGAGCGACTCGACGGCATGGTCGATCGCATGACCGCCCGCGTACACCACCCCGTCCAGGTCGAGCAGCGCCGTGTCATACGCCTCACTCAGCACATTCCGGCTGCCTTCGGGCCGCGTCCTGACGGTCTGGCTCATTACGCATCGCTCCTCGATCGATCCCACTCCCCCGATCATCGCTCATGCCACTGACACACATACGATGCAGCAATGAACACAGCGGGTCATACCGACGACCAAGGCCTCGACCTGATCCCGTTCCGAGGCGTGCGCTACGTCCCCGACCGGGTCGGCAGCCTCGCCGCCGTGACGTCGCCGCCGTACGACGTGGTCGTACGGCCCGACGGCCTGCTCCACCTGGAGTCCGCCGACCCGCACAACATCGTCCGGCTGATCCTCCCCCAGGCGACCACACCGGCGGCCCGCAACCAGCAGGCGGCCGAGACCCTGCACGCCTGGCTCTCCGAGGGCATCCTCGCGCCCGACCCGGAGCCGAGCCTCTACGTCTACGAGCAGCGCGACGCGGGCATCCTGCAGCGGGGCATCATCGGCGCACTGCGCCTCTCCGAGGCCAAGGACGGCATCGTCCTGCCCCACGAGGGCGTCATGCCGCACGTCGTGGAGGACCGCGCGGCCCTGATGCGCGCGACGAGCGCCAACCTCGAACCCCTGCTCCTGACATACCGCTCGAACGGCGACGCCACGGGCGCGTCAGCCGTCATCGAGCGCACCGTGAAGAACAAGCCTCTCCTGTCGACGACCACGGAGGACGGCTTCAGCCACCGCCTGTGGGCGGTGAGCGACGCCGCCGACCTCGCCGAGATCCAGTCAGATCTCTCCCACCACCAGGCCCTGATCGCGGACGGACACCACCGCTGGGCGACCAATCTCCGCCTGCGCTCCGAGCACCCCTCATCCAGCCCGTGGGACTACGGCCTGGTCCTCTTGGTGGACACAGTGCGCTACCCGCTCCGGGTCCGCTCCATCCACCGCTACCTCCACCGGCTCCCGGTCTCCGAAGCCCTCACCGCCCTCACGGACTCCTTCCGCGTACGCACCCTCGAAGGCTCCCTGCCGCGCGCCCTCGAAGCCCTGGCCGAGGCGGCGGCCGAGGGCAACGCCTTCCTCCTCGCGGGTGACGGCGCCTTCCACCTCGTGGACCGCCCCTCCCCCGACCTCCTGGCCCGTACGATCCCGGCCGACCGCCCGGAGCCCTGGCGCACCTTGGACGCGACGGTCCTGCACTCCACGCTCCTGGATCACATCTGGCAGATCCCGGACGCCCCGGAGCACATCGCGTACATCCATGACACCGAGGCGACCGTGGAGAAAGCGGAACGCGACGGCGGTACGGCGGTCCTGATGCACCCGGTCCGCGAGGAGGTCGTACGCGACCTGGCCCGCCAGGGGGTCACGATGCCGCGCAAGTCCACGTCCTTCGGCCCCAAGCCGGCATCGGGCCTGGTCCTGCGCAGCCTGGACTTCTGACGCGCGTATACATACGACAACGGGCGGGACCCCCGAGGGGATCCCGCCCGTTGTCGTACTACCAGGTCAGTGCTCAGGCCTTGCGGTCCTCGTCACCATCGTCGTCCAGCTCGAAGTCGTCCTCGTCGTAGTACTCTTCGACGCCCTCGTCCTCGTCCTCCTCGCCCTCCAGGACGGGGGCGGCATCGACGACCGCGGGCTCCGCGACCGGCGCTTCCGTGTCGCCCTGGAGCGCGTCGACGAACTCGACACCGTCAAGCTCGGCGAGGCGGTCCGACGCGTCGGTGCTGCCGTCCTTGTCGGACTCGATGACCTTCGCGAACCACTCGCGCGCCTCGTCCTCACGCCCCGCCGCGAGCAGTGCGTCGGCGTACGCGTACCGCAGTCGCGCGGTCCACGGCTGGACGGAGTTCGACCCCAGCTCGGGGCCCTGCAGCGTGACGATGGCCGCATCGATCTGCCCCAGGTCACGCCGCGCACCGGCGGCGACGAGACGCATCTCGACCTGCCCCGGCTTGTCCAGCTTCTGCACCTCGGGCGCACCGGCCATGTCCAGCGCCTTCTCGGGCCGGCCCATACCGCGCTCGCAGTCCGCCATGACGGGCCAGAGCTCGACACTGCCGGTCATCCGCTTGGCGGCCCGGAACTCACCGAGCGCCTCGCTGTACTTCTGGGTCGCGTACGCCGTGAAGCCCGCCGCCTCGCGTACGGCGGCGACGCGCGAGGCGAGCCGCAGCGCGATGCGCGAGTACGCGTATGCCTGCTCGGGCTCCTCGTCGATGAGGTTGGCGACCATCACCAGGTTCCTGGCGACTTCCTCAGCGAGACCCTTAGGAAGGCTCTGCAGCTCCTGCTGCACGTCCTTGTCGATCTCGCGACCCGTGATGTCATCGGGGATCGGCAGCCGCTTGATCGGCTCGCGGTCACGGTCCCGGTCGTCACGCCCGCGGTATCCACCGCGGTCGCCGTCACGCCGGTCATCGCGCCCCCGGGCACCGCCACTGGGCCGCCCACCACGGTCGTCGCGCCGCGGTCCACGGTCATCACGCCCCTGGAAGCCACCACCGCCACCACGGTTGTCATCGCGCCGGAAGCCACCACGGTCACCACCGCGGTCATCCCGCCGGTCATCACGCTGGAAGGCGGGACGGTCGCCACCACGAGGCCGCTCATCACGCTGGAAGGCGGGACGGTCACCGCCACGAGGCCGCTCATCACGGCGGTCGTCACGCCGGTCATCGCGACGGAAGGCGGGACGGTCACCGCCACGAGGCCGCTCATCACGGCGGTCGTCACGCCGGTCATCGCGACGGAAACCGCCACCACGGTTGTCGTCACGCCGGTCATCACGCTGGAAGGCAGGACGGTCGCCACCACGAGGCCGCTCATCACGCTGGAACGCGGGACGGTCACCACCACGGGGGCGCTCATCACGGCGGTCGTCACGGCGGTCGTCGCGACGGAAACCACCACGGTCACCGCCACCACGGTTGTCGTCCCGACGGTCATCGCGCTGGAAGGCGGGACGGTCGCCACCACGAGGCCGCTCATCACGGCGGTCATCGCGACGGAAACCACCACGGTCACCGCCACCACGATTGTCGTCCCGACGGTCGTCACGGCGGAACGCCGGACGGTCACCGTCACGCCGGTCGTCGCGACGCGGAGCGCCGGAAGTCGAACGGTCATCGCGGCGGAACGGAGGACGCGCACCACCATCACGGTCGTCACGCCCGCGGTAACCGCCACCGCTGCGGTTGTCGTCACGACGGGGACCACCACGGTTGTCGCCACCACGGTTGTCGTCACGACGGGGACCACCACGGTCACTGCTGCCGCCCCGGCTGTCGTCACGGCGGAAGCCACCGCGCTCGCCACCACGGTCGTCACGGCGGGGGCCGCCGGAGGTGGGGCGGTCATCACGGCGAGGGCCACCCGAGGTGGGGCGGTCGTCGCGGCGGAACGGAGGACGCCCGCCACCGCTGCGGTCGTTGTCGCGACGCGGTGCGCCGCCACGATTTCCGCCCCGGTCGCCACCGTCCCGGCCGCGCTGCTCGCGGTCCGGTCGCTCGTCGGGAGAGTTGGTGGACATCGGTGACTCCTAGTCTTCGGTACCGCAGTCATTCTCGCGCAGCCAGGTAGCCGGCGCGCTTCGACAAAACAAAAAAGGACCCTTGGTCCCAGCGTGGACGCTGGGACCAAGGGTCCTCCAAAGATTGTTCGGCGGCGTCCTACTCTCCCACAGGGTCCCCCCTGCAGTACCATCGGCGCTATGAGGCTTAGCTTCCGGGTTCGGAATGTAACCGGGCGTTTCCCTCATGCTATGACCACCGAAACCCTATGAAATATCCCGCCGCAAAGCGGGATCTCAAACAGGGCAGCGAACAAGCACACTCTTCAATTAAGTGGTGTAACCGTTCAGCCGACACAACTGTTCGTTGTTTCAGAACTAACACAGTGGACGCGAGCAACTGAGGACAAGCCCTCGGCCTATTAGTACCAGTCACCTCCACCCGTTGCCGGGCTTCCAGATCTGGCCTATCAAC